>DATJVV010000001.1:0-2033 GCA_035501635.1 Solirubrobacteraceae bacterium
GGTGGACCCTCGGCGCGATGTGCTTCGCGCTGTTCATGATCATGCTCGACAACACCGTCGTCAACGTCGCCCTGCCCTCCATCCAGCGCGGCCTGCACGCCACCACCTCCTCGCTGGAGTGGACGGTCAACGCCTACACCCTCACCTTCGCCGTCACCCTCGTAACCGGCGGGCGCCTGGGCGACATCTACGGCCGGCGCAAAATGTTCCTCCTCGGCGTCGTCGTCTTCGGCGCCGCCAGCTTCCTCATCGGCCTCGCCCAGAGCGACGTGTGGCTCGTGGCCTTCCGCGCCATCCAGGGCATCGGCTCGGGCTTCATGATGCCCGCCACCCTTTCGATCATCACCAACACCTTCGACGCCCGCGAGCGCGGCCGCGCGATCGGCACCTGGGCGGGCGTCTCCGCGATGGCCCTCGCCATCGGCCCCGTGGTGGGCGGATTCCTCGTGCAGGAAGTCAGCTGGCAGTCCATCTTCTTCCTCAACGTCCCCGTCGCCATCCTCGCCATCGCCGTAACCCTGCTCGCCGCCCGCGAGTCCCGCGACGAGACCGCCGTGCGCGAGGTGGATGTGCCCGGCGTCGCCACCCTCACGCTCGGCCTCGGCTCCCTCGTGCTGGGGCTCGTGCAGAGCAACGAATGGGGCTGGGGCTCCCCGCGCGTGCTCGGCCTGTTCGCGCTCGCCCTCGCGATGCTCGTGGCCTTCGTCGTCGTCGAGCGCACCCGCCGCGCGCCGATGGTCGACTTCTCCTTCTTCCGCTCCCGCTCCTTCTTCGGCGCCAACGTGGTCGCCTTCATCGTCTCCTTCGCGATGTTCGCGATGTTCTTCTACCTCGCCCTCTACATGCAGGACGTCCTGCGCTTCAGCCCCCTGCAAGCCGGCGTGCGCTTTCTGCCCTCCACCCTGATGATCATGATCGTCGCCCCCATCGCCGGCCGCATGGCCGACCGCGTCGGCCCCCGGCCGCTGATGACCATCGGCCTCTGCCTGGTCTCCTTCGCCCTCTTCTGGATGACCGGCATCACGACCCACTCCAGCTACGGCTTCCTGATCGTCAGCTTCGTCGTGCTCGGCCTCGGCATGGGCCTCGTGATGTCCCCCATGAGCACCGCCGCCATGAACTCCGTCGAGGTCACCAAGGCCGGCGTCGCATCCGGCCTGCTCTCGATGACCCGCATGGTCGGCTCCACGTTCGGCGTGGCCGTGATCGGCGCCATCGTCGCCACCCTCGGCCGCGACCACCTGCAGACGCTGCTGCCCACCGTGCCCGCATCCGAGCGCGGCCGCCTGGTGAGCGCCCTGGGCTCCGGCGCCGCCGGCGGCAGCGTGCCCGAGCACGTCAAGCTGGCCCTCGGCCAGACCTACGTCTACGCCCTCTCAAACGCCCTCTACGTGGCCGCCGCCATCGCCCTGCTGGGCGCCCTGCTCGCATGGGCCCTCGTGGCCCGCCGGCCCGCCCCCGTCCGCGCGCCCGGCGCGCACTCGCCCCAGCCGGCGGCACAGGCGGCGTCCGCGGGCGAGCACTCCGAGGACGAGCGCCCCGCCACGGCCGAGCCCCTGCACGTCTGAGGCCGCCAGGATAGGATGGGCCTTCCGCCCAAGCCGATGCCCCGCGGGCGCGCGCGTGCGCGCGCGCGGGCAGTCCAATCACGGAGGTTCCAGAGCACGTGGCCACGATCGATCTGCAACGAGTGTCCGAGGTGAGCACCGAGCCCGGCGAGCTGCCGGCGACCATGGCCGCCTGGGTGATCCGCGAGGAGCGCTACGGCGACCCCAAGGACGCCTTCCAGGTCGAGGAGATCGAGGTCCCCGAGCCCGGCGCCTTCGAGGTGATCGTCCGCGTGATGGCCGCCGGCGTGAACTACAACAACGTATGGGCCGCCCTGGGCAAGCCGGTGTCGGTGATGCGCTACGGCGACCATCCCCAGTACGGCCATCACATCGGCGGCTCCGACGCGTCGGGCATCGTGTGGAAGGTGGGCGCCGGCGTCACCCGCTGGAAGGTCGGAGACGAGGTGGTCATCCACTGCAACC
>DATJVV010000002.1:0-4942 GCA_035501635.1 Solirubrobacteraceae bacterium
CCCTACCGCAAGATGGGCTGGAACGCCTCCGACACCCGTCCCCTCGCCTTCGAGGACTGCCGCGTGCCCGCCGAGAACCTGCTCGGGCCCCGCGGCCAGGGCTTCAAGCAGTTCCTGCACATCCTCGACATCGGCCGCATCGGCGTGGCAGCCATGGGTGTGGGTCTCGCCCAGGGAGCCCTCGACGAGGCCCTCGCCTACGCCCGCCAGCGCCGCGCCTTCGGCAGGCCCATCGCCAAGTTCCAGGCCATCCAGGCCAAGCTCGCCGACATGTCAACCGAGATCGAGGCCGCCCGCCTGCTCGTGCACCGCGCCGCCCTGGAGAAGGACGCCGGGCGCAACTTCACCCTCACCGCCGCCCAGGCCAAGCTCAAGACCGGCCGCCTCGCCGTCCGCTGCGCCGAGGAGGCCGTGCAGATCCACGGCGGCTACGGCTACATGGAGGAGTACCCCGTCTGCCGCTTCTACCGCGACGCCAAGATCCTCACCATCGGCGAGGGCACCGACGAGGTCCAGCAGATGGTCATCGCCCGCGCCCTCGGCGCCTGATCGAGCAGCAGGGCCGCAGCGTCTCACTGTTGCTCTACCGAGCATCGGCGACGCCGAATATCCGACCGTCCGACCACCGCGATTGCAATGCTGCCGCTGTGACTCATCGACCTCAACCGCTCCGAGAACTCGACCGCTATTTCGCCGCCGCGAGAATCGCCCACGAGTACGTTTCCGATCTGCATCGTGAGCTGGTCGAGCTCGAGACCGCCGATGACTACACGCGAGAGCTTCTGCGTGAGTCAGCGGCCGTGATCGTCAAGCAAATGCCGGCGTTGACCGCCCAGATACACGATCTTGAACGTCAATGGGCTGAGCAGGAGCTTCTTGATCCGCCAGCAGCCCAAAACACCGCCGAGCTTCTGGGAGATGGCCTCACGGAGATTGCTCCTGAGCTCGCCGCTCTGCGCACTCGACAGGATCACATCGTCGGGGAGTTCCGCGAGCTCATCGATCGGGCGCGCAGAAGCAGCCGCTCAGACTGACAGCCGCGCGCTCGCTGCCTGCTCGTAGCGCGCCGCAAGCGCCAACGCCGCGTCACGGATCCCCGGCACCTCGCTCCACTCGGCCTCGCTCCGCAGCTCACCCGCCCGGGCCCGTAGTCGCTCCGCGCTTTGCGTGCTCTCGCACAGCCGGCGCTCCATTGCGCCGACGAGCCAGCGATCCTCTTCACGCAGCTCCGGCCAGGGTCGCACACTCATGAACTAAGTGTAGCCTTCCCATGGACGACCTCGCGGGAGACCTACCGCGGCTCCAGCACCACCAGCGGGATCTCCCGCTCGGTGCGGCGCCGGTACTGTTCGTAGCCCCCGTACACCCCCACCATCAGCGGCCACAGCCGCTCCCGCTCCTTCGCGCTGGCAACCCGCGCGTGCACCGGCCGGTGTCGTGAGCCCACCTGCACGGTGGTGTCCGGGTTGGCCTTGAGGTTGTACAGCCACGCCGGGTTCTTGGGGTAGCCCCCCTTGGAGGCCACCAGCACGAGGTTGTCTCCGTCCTCCCCATACACCAGCGGGCTCACCCGCCTCGTGCCGCTCCTGGCCCCCACGTGCTCGAGCAGCAACGTGGGCGGAAGGCCCGGGAAGCGGTGCCCGATCAGGCCGTTGGTGGCCCGGTACACCTTCGCGTGACCGCCCATGATCGTGATCAGAGCGTTCCAGTTGCGATCCGCCCACTTCAGGTAGTCGAAGCTCGCCATCGGTTGCGACCCTACACGTCCGCCCCACGCCCGGCCCCGCCGACGACATCGCCGGCCCCGGAGGCCCCCGCCGCAACGTCCCCCGCCGACCGCTCCCCACGCCCCAGCAGCGCCGTGGCCGCACTCGCCGGGTCCAGCCTGCGCGCCACCACGTCCTCCAGCAGCGCCGCGAAGTCCCTGTCGCCAGCCAGCTCCTCCTCCAGGCGCCGGCGCATCCGCGCCGTGGCGATCGCCAGCACCTCGTTGCGCAGGTGCCGCCTGCGCCGCTCCTGAAGCTGACCCCCCGCCAAGATGTGCCGCCGATGGGCGTCCAGCTGGCTCACCAGCTCCTCGATCCCCTCGTGCCTCGCCGCCTCCGTCTTCACGATCGGCACCCGCCAGCGCTCCCTCGCCTCCTCCTCGGAGCGCTCCAGGTTGGCCAGCGAGAGCACCCCCCTGATCTCTCTCACCATCGTGTCCGTGAACGGGTTCTCCGCCTTGTTCACCACGATCACGTCCGGGATCTCCATCACCCCCGCCTTCAGCGCCTGGATCGAGTCTCCCGAGCCCGGCATCAGCACCAGCACGATCGTGTCCGCGTGGTCGATGATGTCGATCTCCGCCTGCCCCACCCCCACCGTCTCCACCAGCACGTCCTCCCGCCCCGCCGCGTCCAGCAGCAGCGCCGCCTGCAACGCCGCCTCCGAGAGCCCCCCCAACGCCCCCCGGTTGGCCATCGAGCGGATGAACACCCCCGGGTCCAGGAAGTGCTCGCTCAGCCGGATCCTGTCCCCCAGCAGCGCCCCCTGGGTGAACGGCGAGGAGGGGTCGATCGACAGCACCCCCACGCTGCGCCCCTGCTCTCGCCGCGCCTTCGTGAGCGCGCCGATCAGCGTGGACTTGCCCACCCCCGGCGGCCCCGTGAAGCCCACCACCGCCGCATTCCCCGTGTGTGCGTACACCTCCCGCACCAGTTCCCACCCCTCCGGCCGGTCGTCCTCCACCAGCGAGATCCCCCGCGCGAGCGCCCGCCGGTCGCCGGCGAGCAGACGTTGGCCCAGGTCGGAGGTCATCCCAGCGGAAGTATCTAGGATGCCCGCCCGTGAGGCACCTCCTCTCCTTCATGCGCGCCAACCGCATGCTCAACCTCCGCTACGCCCGCCTGCTCGCCCGCCTGGCCTACCTCAAGCTCCGCTACCGCTCCCGCCTGCAGACCGACGGCCCCTGCTTCATCTGCCCCGGCGTCAAGCTCGAGATCGGCCCCCACGCCACCCTTCGCATCGGCCGCTGGGCCTGGATCGGCCACCACACCAAGATCCGCGTCCACGAGGGCGAGGTCTCCATCGGCGCCAAGACCGTCATCGGCCAGGAGTGCACCATCTCCGCCTACCAGCACGTCCACATCGGCCGCGAGTGCATCGTCGCCGACCGCGTCATGCTCATCGACTTCGACCACGGCGTCGTGGAGGTCGAGCGTCCCATCCGCCTCCAGGGCATCTACAAGCGCGACGTCAACGTCGGCTCCAACGTCTGGATCGGCTACGGCGCCTGCATCCTGCGCGGCGTCACCGTCGGCCACAACTCCGTCATCGGCACCAACTCCGTTCTCACCCGCCACGTCCCCGAGAACGCCGTCGTCGGCGGCGTCCCCGCCCGGCTCATCCGCATGCGCGACGCTCCCCAGCACCTGCGCTGGGAGTGACCCGCCCGGCGCGAAGCCACGCGCCGGCGCGGCACGTCCCGCGCCTCAGGGCACCAGCAACAGCCGCGGGTCCGCGTGCTCGGCCAGGCTGCCCAGGCCCTCGGGCTTCGCCTGCGCGCCCGCCGCCAGCGCCCGCTCGAGCCCCCGCCGGTGTCCCTCGAAGCGCTCCCGCGCGTAGGGCACCGCGATTCCCCGCGAGACCATGAACGCCCAGTCGCTGGACTGCAACGCCAGCAGCTCCCGCACCGCCGTCCTCCCCGCCCGGCCATCCAGCGCTCCCGCCAGCGTCGCCAGCTCCGCCGCCCGCGTGCCGAACGCCATCTCCGCCACCCCCGCCCCCGACCAGGTAGAGAGATCCCCGTTCCTGCCCCAGCTGCTCGCCCGCCAGCTCTCCTCCCCCACCACCTCGCCCGCCGCCGCCGGCTCGAACCGCTCCGCCGCATCGTCCAGCCCCACCAGCTCCAGCCCCTGGATCGCACACTGCTCGAACACCTCATCCAGCCACGTGAGCCCCTCATACCACCAGTGCCCCAACAGCTCCGTGTCCAGCGCGCACACCACCAGCCCGCCCCCCGGCAGCCCCCTCCCGGCTCGCGTCAGCCGCTCCCGCACCCGCCTCACGAAGTCCTCCGCGTGCTCCCGCGCCCGCGCCTTCGCCAGCTCGTGCTCGTAGGCTCCCCCGCCGTTGCACCACGGGTTGTGGTGGTGCACCGTGTGCCGGTGGTAGTCCCGGTAGGCCCCGTCCGCCGGATAGCCTCCCTCGCTCCACACCAGCGAGATCGTCCGCCGGTCCACCGGGAACAGCACCAGCCCCCCATCCGAGCGCACCGGCCGCAGATGCCCCGCCGCTCCCAGGCCCAGCCGTCCCGTGAGCTCCACGCACGTGCCCCGCGCCCCCGCACCCGTCAGCAGCGGCTCCAGCTCGCCGCTGTGAGCGCACTCCGGCAGCCACAGCCCGCCCCGCCAGCCCTCCCCGAAGCGCTCCAGGTGCCCCGCCACCCCCGCGTGCAGCTGCAACCGCACGCACGCGTCGCTCGCCAGCAGCGGCAGCACCGCATGCGTCGCCGAGCACGTCCAGCTCACGTGCTCCCCAAAGCCCCTC
Organism: Solirubrobacteraceae bacterium; assembly: GCA_035501635.1. GTDB lineage: Bacteria > Actinomycetota > Thermoleophilia > Solirubrobacterales > Solirubrobacteraceae > Palsa-744. The sequence continues at coordinate 4,531 of DATJVV010000002.1, forward strand.
ACCAGGTCTCCACCCCGCGCCCGAAACCGCGCCAGCGCCCCCTCGTAGTCCTCCCGCCACGCCCGCTCGAGCTCCTCCGCCAGACCCTCCAGGCCCGCCTTCCTCAACCCCGCCGCGTCCTCCTCGTGCGTGAACCGCCGCGTCTCCTCCACGAACCTCCCGAACCGCTCCCCGATCCCCGCCGCCCCCAGCTGATCCCCCAGCACCGGCGTCAGCGACACCGTCACCGCCGCCTCCCGTCGGTCCAGCACATCCAGCAGCGGCAGGTAGCAGCACGCCATCGCCTCCCACAGCCACTCCTCCCCGAACGGCCACGTCCCGAACCCCTCCACGTAGGGCATGTGCGTGTGCAGCACCAGCGCCAGCGCGCCGTTGTCCCGCTCGCTCACGGACGGCAGACGGCGAGGAAGTC
>DATJVV010000003.1:0-5574 GCA_035501635.1 Solirubrobacteraceae bacterium
TACGGCCGCCCGGGCACCCGCTTCTTCGCCCTGGTCCTCGCCTACTTCCCCCTCAGTCTCCTCGCCCTTCTCGTCGCCATCCGCCGGCCCCGCCTGGCCCTGCGCGCCGCCGCCCTCACCCCCCTGGCCTTCGCCGCCGCCGCCCTGCCCCTGCGCCGCGACCGCGCCACCGTCGCCTCCCTGGCCTGGGTGGGACCCAGCTGGCTGATCGCCATGTGCTCGGGCATGTGGTACGGCCTGTGGCTGGTCCTACGCGATCGCCTGAAGGCCCGTCAGAGCGAGGCCCGTCAGAGCGAGGCCCGTCAGAGCGAGGCCCATCGGAACGCTGGAGGAACGGATCGTCTCACAGCGTGAACCCCGCCGTGCGGGCGTCGCTGTGGAACATCCTCACCGTCTCCAGCGAGTACTGCTCTAGGCTCTTGCCCAGGCAGTCCAGCTTCTTGAGCAGATCGTGGGTGATGGTGATGATGTGACAGCCCACCTCGTTGGCCTGCACCAGGTTGAGGATCTCCCGCGGCGAGGCCCAGATCAGCTCCGCCCGGGGCGCGCTCACCATGATGTCCACCGCCCGCCCCATGATCGGCACCGGGTCCACCCCCGCGTCCGCGATCCTCCCCGCGAACACCGAGATGTAGGAGGGCGCCCCGTCCTCCACCGCCGCCGTGATCAGCTCCACCTGCGCCGTGGTGAAAAGCGCCGTTACGTTCACCTTCACCCCGTCCTGTGACAGCTCTCGCACCAGCCCCGCCATCGACTCCCCGTCCGTGGTGGTGATGGGGATCTTCACGTACACGTTCTCCCCCCAGGAGGAGATCACGTGCGCCTGTCTGCGCATCTCCTCCGCGTCGTCCGCGAACACCTCGAAGGAGATCGGATGTTTGGTTATTTGCTCCAGCAGTCGTCTGGCGAACTCCTCGTAGTCCGTCAAACCAGCCTTCCACATCAGCGTGGGGTTGGTGGTGAAACCCGCGATCCGCGGATCGGCCGCCAGCGAGAGGATGCCGTCGAAGTCCGCTCCGTCGGCAAAGATCCGTGTGGATATTCCATCGAGCATCTCTTCCTCCCTCCTGTTCCTCGGCCCTCAGCTCTCCGCTCCGCTGGCACTCATCACCGCTTCACGCCCCACGCCCCCAGTGCGCTTCACCTCACCCGTGCGCCCCACTCCTTCGGTGCGCTCCAGGTCACCCGTGCGCTTCACCATCGCCGACTCCCCCATCTCACCCGCCGCGTCCGCCCCCGCGGGTCTCTGACGCTCGTTCAGTAGCGCCACCTCCTGCAGCAGCACCACCACCCGCCGCTCCAGGTTGCTCACCCTGATCGAGAAGTTCAGCAGCAGGAACACCACGAACAGAATGCTGAAGAAGTACAAAGCGCTCGCCTGCGAGTTCGCCCCGATCAGGTGCGCCAGTTCACGCAGCAGATCCCCCCACACCGCCAGCACCAGCAGCGCCAGCGCCGTGCCCACCCACAACACCGAGTACTCCTCCTTCAGCCGCCGCCGCCGCACCAGCTCCACCACGAACACCAGCAGCCCGAGGCTGCCCGCGATCGCCACGATCCGCAGGTTGGAGCTGATCATGGTGTGAGCTCTGCCCGTGGCACCGCCTTCACGCCGCGGCGCAGCAGGGTTACGAAGATCGACAGCAGCATCTTGTACACGTAGTAGGGGCTGCTGTGCGCCGAGTGCATCGACTTGCCCGGCGAGGCACGCATCCGCACCGGGATCTCCCTCACGCGATAGCCCGTCCGGTGCAGCAGGATCAGCACATCCGCGTCGGGGTAGTCCGTGGGATAGACCTCAGAGCAGAATAATCGCGCCACCCGGCTGCGCATCAGCTGAAAGCCCGACGTCGGGTCGGAGATCTGCTCGTGAGTGATCAGCGAGCTCAGCCCCGCGAACAGCCCGATGCCCAGGCTCCGCGCTCGCGAGGTCCTGTAATGATCGTCCTCCGCCAGGAACCTCGAGCCCACGATCAGGTCCGCGTCCTGCTCCTCCATCGTCGCCAGCATCTCCCGCAGGTACTCCGCCCGGTGCTGGCCGTCCGCGTCGATCTGCCCGATCGTCTCATAGCCTTCCCTCACCCCGAACTTGTAGCCGGTCTGCAGCGCCACCCCGTAGCCGGAGTTCACCGGCAGCGACACCACCGCCGCTCCCGCCTCCCGCGCGTCCGCCGCCGTGCCATCCGTGGACCCGTCGTTTATCACCAGCGTGTCCGCCAGCGGCAACTCCCGCCGCACTTCCGCGATCACCCGCCCCACCCGGCCCTCCTCGTTGTACGCCGGGATGATGATCAGCACGTCCCGCCCGTCGGGCCCCTCAGGCGCCTCCCCGTTCGCAAGCCCCTGTCCGTTCGTGCGCGGCTCCCCATCCATGCAACCAGGGTAAGCGCCCGAAACCCCCCTGGGGCGATCGCGCGCCGATCGGCCGCCCACACGCCCCAAAACCCCATGAACACTGGCCAAACCGGCTCTCGCCGGCGTTCGTGAGCGCCTCAGGGAAGTTCCACTGTCTCCAACTCCCCTATTCCACCTCGACAACCGACCGCGGCCCGTGGCCCACGTACCTGGCTGTCGGCCGGATCAGCTTGGCCTCCCGCTTCTGCTCGAGCACGTGCGCCGACCAGCCCGCCACCCGCGCGCAGGTGAACATCGGCGTGAACAGCTCCGGCGGCACTTCCGCGAGATCCAGGACCACCGCCGACCAGAACTCCACGTTCGTCGCCAGCACCCGCTCCGGCCGCCGCGCCTGCAACTCCGCCAGCGCCGCCCGCTCCAGCGCCTCCGCCACCTCAAACCGCGGCGAGCCAAGCTCACGGCAGGTGCGCCGCAGCACCCGCGCCCGCGGGTCTTCCGCGCGGTAGATCCGGTGGCCGAACCCCATCAGCCGCTCACCCCGGTCCAGCGCGTCGCTCACCCACCGCTCCGCGTCACCCGTGCCTTCCACTTCGTCGAGCATCTTCAACACCCGCGAGGGCGCCCCGCCGTGCAGCGGCCCCGACAGCGCCCCCACCGCAGCCGACAGCGCCGCCGCCACGTCCGCCCCCGTGGACGCCACCACCCGCGCCGTGAACGTGGACGCGTTCATGCCGTGCTCCGCCGCCGAGATCCAGTACGCGTCGATCGCCTTCGCGTGCGCCGGGTTCGCCTCCCCCCGCCAGCGGATCAGGAACCGCTCCGGGATCGTCTGCCCCCGGTCGATCTCCTCCTGGGGCACCGGCGGCCGGCCCGCCCCCCGCGCCGACTGCGCCACGAACGACAGCGCCATCACCGACGCCCGCGCCAGGTTGTCCCGCGCCTCCTCGTCGGAGATGTCGATCAGCTGCCCGAACCCCCACTCCGGCGCCAGCATCGCCAGCGCCGACTGCACGTCCACCCGGTGGTCCCCCGAGCGCACCGTCAGCGCATGCGCTTCCGCGGGCGGCAGCCCCGGCCGGAAGCGCCCGTCCACCAGCAGCCCCCACACCTGCTCGTAGGGCACCGCCCCCACCAGGCTCTCGATGTCCACGCCTCGGTAGCGCAGCGCGCCACCCTCTTTGTCCGGCTCCGCGATCTCGGTGGCGAAGGCCACCACGCCCTCCAGGCCCGACCGGATCTCCGGTGGAGATTGAACCGCGCTCATGACACTCGCTTTCTCGTTCGACGCTTGACGGATCCCGCCTGGTGTGGGCTGGTCCGCCCCGCTGCCTTCTGGGCAGGCCACCATCCTCGCACGATCAGCCGCCGCCCAGCACCGCCGCCATCCGCGCCGGCTCCACCCCCAGCGCTCGCACGTCCGCGTCTCCCCGCGCGGAGATCATCGGGCTCTCCATCAGCTCCGCCTCGTCCCACGTGGCGAACGCCCGCTGGCCCGCCAGCCGCTCGCACGCTCGCAACCCCCGTGAGACGATCGCCGTGGGCACGTGCACCAGCCGCCGCCGCCGTCTCGCCGCCCCCAGCACCGTGCGGATCATCTCCTCGTGCGTGAGCATCTCAGGCCCCGCCAGCTCATACCGCCGCCGCCGCTCTCCCTCGCCGTCCGCCCGCAGCGCCGCCATCGTGGCGTCCGCCACGTCCCGCGCCCAGATCGGCTGAAACGCCGCCCGCCCCCGTCCCGACACCGGCATCACCGGCAGCAGCGCCATCCGTTCCAGCATCCTCACCCACCGGTCTCCCGGCGCGTACACGATCGAGGGCGCCATCACGATCGAGCGCATCCCCGACTCCCCCACCGCCTGCTCCGCCAGCGCCTTCGCCCGCAGCGACCGCGCCCGGTGGTGCGTGGAGGCTCCCAGCGCGGAGAAGAACACGAACCGCTCCACCCCATGCCGCTCCGCCGCCTCCACCATCCGCCAGGTGGCGATCCCATCCAGCTCCTCGATCGACACCCCCGGCTGGTCCCGGATCGCCGCCGCCAGGTGCACCACCGTGTGGATCCCCCGCAGCGCGTTGCGAAACGAGAGCGGATCCGCGAGGTCCGCCAGCGCGATCTGCACCCGCACCCGCCTTGCTCCCAGCCGCCGCGGGTCCCGCACCAGGCACCGCACCTGCGCCCCCTCCCCCAGCAGCCGCTCGAGCAGCGCCGACCCCACCAGGCCCGTCGCCCCGGTCAGCAGCACCATGCTTCGTACAATAGGCTCTCCCATCGCCGGACCCCGGCGAGGTCCCTCCGGACCACCCCCGAGACACCGAACACGACCCAGAAAGAAGCGAATGGCCTACGTAATCGCTGAGCCGTGCATCGGCACCAAGGACAACTCCTGTGTCGAGGTCTGCCCCGTGGACTGCATCCACCCCACCCCCGACGAGCCCGGCCACGACGCCGCCGAGATGCTCTACATCGACCCCGAGGAGTGCATCGACTGCGACGCCTGCGTGGAGGCATGTCCCGTGGACGCCTGCTTCGCCGAGGACCAGCTCCCGGAGGAGTGGCAGAAGTACGCGCAGATCAACGCCGATTACTACGCCAACGCCAAGTAGTCGTTCCGAAGGGCTTCAGCCGTAGTAGCGCCCGATCGCCTGCAGCTGGCTGAAGACGTCGTGGCCCAGGAACAGCACCACCAGCGCCGCTCCCGCCACGGGAATCCACCGCCGGCCCGCCCCACGCACCGCCAGCGTCACCATTGCCCCCAGCAGCGGCAGCGCCGTCAGCAGGTAGCGAGGCTCGCCAAAGGCCCCGTTGTGTTCGATCACGTCGCTGTCGAATGAGGACACCGCGATCGTCAGCAGCACTCCGGCCACGATCGCCCCGTAGCTCACCAGCTCCGGCAGTCGCCGTCTCAGCGCTCGCCGTCTCAGCACCAGCTCCCGGCAGCAGAGCGCCGCCACCGCCACCGCCACCACCAGCGCCACGCTGTCCACCCAGTTCGGGAACGTGATGTCCATCCAGCCGTACAGTCCCACCGAGCGGTCGAACCAGATGCTCCGCCAGGTGGAGATCCCGGGGAAGTAATGCGTCATCCCCGGCAGCCGCGGCAGGTAGAGCTCCCAGGCGTAGCTCAGCTTTTCCCAGATCGACCCCCCGCTGCTGCTCGTGCCCGACACGTACCCGAACAGAGGATGGCCCGTGAGCATGTTACGCAGCCCATACAACACCCC
>DATJVV010000004.1:0-4064 GCA_035501635.1 Solirubrobacteraceae bacterium
GCCATCGAAGGGGAGCTCGGCCGCCTGCGCCATGAAATCGAGCTCATCGCCTCGGAGAACATCGTTTCACGCGCTGTGCTGGAAGCTCAGGGGTCGGTGATGACCAACAAGTACGCCGAAGGCTATCCCGGCCGGCGCTACTACGGCGGCTGCGAGTGGGTGGACGTCTCCGAGCAGCTGGCCATCGACCGCGCCAAGGCCCTCTTCGGCGCCGAGCACGCCAACGTCCAGCCCCACTCCGGCGCCCAGGCCAACACCGCCGTGTTCCACGCCCTGCTCCAGCCCGGCGACACCATCATGGGCCTCTCCCTCGCCCATGGCGGCCATCTCACCCACGGCATGAAGATCAACGTCTCCGGGCGCCTCTACGACATCGCCGCCTATGAGGTGGACTCACAGAGTGGCCTCATCGACATGGACGCCCTCGCCCAGCTCGCCCGCGAGCGCCGTCCCAAGCTCCTGCTCGCCGGCTGGTCGGCCTATCCCCGCGAGCTGGACTTCGCCGCCTTCCGCGCCATCGCCGACGAGGTGGGCGCCCTGCTGATGGTGGACATGGCCCACTTCGCCGGCCTCGTCGCCGCCGGCATCCACCCCAACCCCCTCGATCACGGCGCCGACGTGGTCACCACCACCACCCACAAGACCCTCGGCGGCCCCCGCGCCGGCATCATCCTCAGCCGCGCCGAGCACGCCAAGAAGATCGACTCCGCCGTCTTCCCCGGCCAGCAGGGCGGCCCGCTGGAGCACGTCATCGCCGCCAAGGCCGTGGCCCTGCGCATCGCCAAAAGCGAGCTCTTCCGCGAGCGCCAGCGCCGCACGGTGGCCGGCGCGAAGATCCTCGCCGAGCGCCTCCTCGCCGCCGCCTCCGCGGGCGAGCACGCCGGCGCGCTGAAGATCCTCACCGGCGGCACCGACGTGCACCTGGTGCTCGTGGACCTCCGCGAGCTCCGTCCCGAGCTCAGCGGACGCCAGGCCGAGGACCGCCTGCACGAGATCGCCATCACCGTCAACCGCAACGCCATCCCCTTCGACCCCCGCCCCCCCATGGAGGCCTCGGGCCGGCGCCGCGGCACCCCCGCCCCGGCCACCCGCGGCCCGAGCCTCACGAGCATCCGTTCGCGGGCGCGAGGGGCTCTCCGGCGCCACTCCCGCCGCGCGACCCGCGCGCACGCCTGCGGCAGGCGACCTTCGCGCCTGCGATCCTGTGCGGGGTCGATGGTCACGCCCTCTCCCCTCGACGCCCTCTATGCGGGCCTGCTCGCGGCGCTCGTCACGGCCCTGCTCACCCCCCTCACGATGCGCCTCGCCCGCGCCGTGGGCGCCATCGACGAGCCCCGCGCCCGCGGCCTCTCCGAGCGCGCCACCCCGCTGCTCGGCGGCCTGGCCATCTTCGCGGGCGTCCTCGCGGCCACCCTCGCCTTCCTGCCCGCCGGCTACGCCGGCCAGGACCAGCTCTGGTACGGCGTCCTGCTCGGCGCCGCCCTCATCACCCTCGTGGGCGCCCTGGACGACCGCTACGAGCTGCCCGCCGGCGTCAAGCTCGTGGGCCAGATCGCCGCCGCCATCGTGGTGGTGCACTTCGGCGTGGCCGTGAAGGCCATCACGCTGCCCTTCGTGGGCAAGCTCGCCTTCCCCAACGCCGGCCTCACCAACGCCGGCCCCGTGCTCACCGTGATCGCCCTCGTGTTCATGATGAACGTCGTCAACTTCTCCGACGGCGTGGACGGCCTCGCCGCGGGCGTCTGCGCGATCATCGCCGCCACCCTCGCGGTGATCGCCTTCGACCTCCACCGCGCCCAGCCGGGCGTGCTCGCCGCCATCACCGCCGGCGGCGCCGTGGGCTTCCTGCTCTACAACTTCCCCCCCGCCTCCAGCTTCATGGGCGATTGCGGCGCCAACCTGCTCGGCCTGCTGATGGGCGTGGTGATGATCGAGGCCGCCGTGAAGACCACCGCCGTGGTCTCCTTCGTGCTGCCCCTGATCCTGCTCACCGTGCCCTTCCTGGACACCACCTTCGTGGTGCTCAAGCGCCTGAAGTACCGCCGTCCCATCTACGCCTCCGACTCAGAGCACTTCCATCACCGCATGGCCCGCATCGGCTTCTCCAGCCGCCGCACCATCGCCTACCTCTACGCCTGGACCCTGCTGCTCGCCGGCCTCGCCCTGGCCCTGCGCTTCGTCCCCTACAGCGACCACCACGGCCACCTGCGCACCGGCTGGACCCTCGTGATGGCGGCCCTGTTCGCGCTCGTGCTCACGGCCAGCGTCTACCTCGTCTACGTCCTGGAGATCCTCAAGTTCCGCCGCCTGGACACCGTGCGCCTGCGCCGCCTGCGCCCGGACGCCAGCGCCGCCGAGATCGAGCGGGACGTGATCGAGGACTTCCAGACCGGCGAGTTCCAGGCCCTCTCGGCGCCCGCGAGCGCTCCCGACCAGCCCGCCGGCGCCGCCGGCGACCCGCGCCCGGCCTCAGCGCCCGAGCGCCCCGACGTGCCCGTGCCGGGGCAGCCCGGGGAGTTTGGGCGGCTTGAGCAGCGGGTCGGCGAGGGCCAGGTGGATCAGGACGGCGTAGGCGCAGAGCAGCAGCGTCGCGGCGCGCAGCCGCCGATCGCGGCAGACCGCGGCTAGGGGCAGCGGCCAGATCGCATACCAGGGCAACAGCCACGCGGTGGACACCAGCAGCGCCAGCGTGCTCCAGCCCGCCGCCGCCCGCCAGTCCGCCCCCCGGGCGGTGCGCCACAGGGCGTAGAGCACCACCCCCAGGAAGGCCCCCACGTACACGTGCCGCCACCAGCTCGGCGTGCCGCTCAGCCCCAGCCAGCGCGCCGTCTCGGCCGGGATGCTGTGCGAGGCCACCAGCTGCTGCTGCTCGCCCACCGCCCCCAGGAAGCCCAGCGCATGCGAGCCGAAGCCCACCAGCCCCAGCGCCGCCACCCCCGCCAGGCCCGCCAGCGCCGCCAGGCCCGTGCGCACCCGCGCGCGCCCATCCCCCGCGCCCAGCACCAGGAAGGGCAGCGCGATGCCCGCCGACAGCTTGATCCCCACGCCCGCCGCCAGCGCCAGCGCGCCCGCGCGAAAGCGCGCCGAGCTGCCCGCCGTGAGCGCCAGCGCCCCCGCCAGGAACGCCAGCACCAGCGTGTCGTTGTGCGCCCCGCCCACCGCCAGCTCGAGCATCACCGGGTTCAGGCCCACGAACGCCCCCGCCCAGCGTGCCGAGCCCCCCGCCAGCGCCGCCGCCCGCGCCGTGAGGCCCGTCGCCGCGAGGCTCCCCGCCACCGCCGCCGCCTTCAGCGTCCACAGTCCCCCCGCCAGCCCCAGCGGCGCCGTGGCGTAGCTGGCCAGCGTGAACAGGGGCCCGTAGGGGGAGTGCTGCTCGGGCCAGCCGATGAAGGGGACGATCGGGTCCGTGGGCATCTCCGCCGCCACGTGCGTGTAAGGGTCCAGGCCGTGCAGCACCCCCATGCGCGCGAACGACAGGTAGCCGAACACGTCCTGGGAGATCAGCGGCGGGCCCACCAGCAGGATCAGGTTCGCCGCCACGATCGCCCACGCCAGGCCCCGCGCGGGCAGCGCTCGCGCCCCCGCCAGCACCAGCCCATAGCCCACGCACATCAGCAGCGTGTACGCCTCGAAGCTGCCCGGCGTGAGCGCCGGCAACAGCCCCTCCAGGGGCCCCGCCACCCAGCCCGCCCAGCCCCCGCTGCGCCCCGGCACGTAGGTGGTGGGCCCGCTCGCGCCCGCCCCGCACACCAGCGCCACCCCCGCCAGCACTCCCCCCACGCCCAGCCAGCCCGCCAGCCGCAGGCCCCGCGAGGGCGCCCCCTCCCGCCGCTCTCGCGCCATGCCTCGCCGCGCCGCCCGCTCACTCTCGATCGCGCCGCCTGCTGTGGGGGTGCTCGCCTCGATTGGCGCATTGTGACGTGGCGAGCATCCGCGATGCCGGGTAGGCTGTGCCGCCAGATCGTGCTTTCCCGATCGGCAGGCCCGCGCGCGCGTGCGCGTGTGTGTGGCAGTGCCCGTGATCGAAGCCAACAGGCAGGACCGTCCGCGTGGCGGGCGAAGCT
>DATJVV010000005.1:0-3557 GCA_035501635.1 Solirubrobacteraceae bacterium
GGGGGTCTCGGACATCGCGGAGTTCCTCCTGAGCGACTCCAAGCTCCCGCGGGGCCGCCGCCGGGGCGAGCGGCGGGTCAAGCACCGGGAGCTGCCCGAGCACGAGCTGGAGCGCCTGGTGGTGGAGCTCGAGGAGGAGATGAGCCAGGCGGCGGAGGACCTGCGCTTCGAGTACGCCGCCCAGCTGCGCGACGAGCTGCGCGAGCTGCGCCGGGACCTGCGCGAGATGCATGCCCAGGAGGCGCCCCCCCAGCCCGCCGGCGAGCCCGCCTGAGCCTTTCCACGTCGCCACAGCCCCTGTGAGGCCCTTCCGGCGGCGCCCGGCCGCGTCCTGACACCCCGCGGGCGCCGTCGAGCGCTTTCCAAAACGGGGGCCCGCGCGCGAGCGCGCGCACGCGCGCGGGCCCCTCCGATGGGATTGGTTCTCCCGCCGGCTGGGATGGGCTCTGACCTGTCCGCTACCCTTCCTCTGCGCGTGGATCTCGACCGCCAGACCATCGAAAGACGGGACTTCCCGATCGCTCGCCGCGGCTATGACCCCGCGGCGGTGGACGCCCATCTGAGGGACCTCGCGGGCCGGCTCGAGGAGCTGCGGCGCCTCGCGGAGGGTCCCGGCCCGGACTCCCTCGCGGCGAGCGCGGGCACCCAGGTGCAGAGCATCGTGGCCGCCGCCGAGACGGCCGCCGCGGAGATCGAGAGTCAGGCGAAGGCCAACGCGGAGAGCATGCGCGCGGAGGCCCAGCGGGAGGCCCAGGAGATCCGCGCGAACGCCGTCGCCCAGGCCCAGGCGCAGGTGGCGGCGGTGGGCCGGGCGAGCGCCACATTGCTCTCCCGGGTGGAGTCCATGGACGGCCAGGTGAGCGCCCTGGTGGAGAGCCTGCGCGCCGGCGCCACCCGCCTCGCGGGGGACCTGGCGGCGGTGGAGACGAACATGGGCGAGCTCTACGACGCCGCCGCCGGCCGCCGCGCCGCGGGCCCCCTCGAGCGGTCTCAGCCGACTCCCGTCCAGGAGCTTCCCACCCCGGTGCCTCCCGCTCCGGCAAGCACCATCCCCGAGAGCGCCGCCCCGGCGAGCGCCGCCCCGGCAAGCGCCCCTCCGGCCTCTTCTCGCGAGCCCGCCGCGCCACCCGAGGCCTCCACGGGGAGCGCCACCAGCACCACCTCGGTGGCTGGCGGCGGCCGGTCGAGCTCCTCGGGCAGCCCCGCCATTGCCTCGGGCGATCCCGCCATTGCCTCGGCAAGCCCTTCCAACCAGCCCGCTGAGGAGCGGGGCACCGACTACGACGCCCGGCTGGTGGCCCTCAACATGGCCCTCAACGGTGACTCCCGCGAGGACACCGAGCGTTACATCGCCGAGAACTACGAGGTGCCCGACCGCCAGCGACTGCTCGACGAGGTGTACGCGGCGGTGGAGGGGTAGGGCGGAGTTCGTTGAACCGAGGGCTCAGGGTGCGAGGCATCTGAGCCCCGGAACCGCCTGGAAGGCTGGGTCTGTGCTCGACTCGGCCGCATAGACTCCAAGAACCTTGATCTCAACCAACCAATTCAAGAACGGCAACCACATCGACGTGGACGGCACCGTCTACAAGATCGTGGAGTTCCAGCACGTCAAGCCGGGCAAGGGCGGGGCGTTCGTGCGCACCAAGCTGCGCCGCGCCTCCGACGGGGCGGTGGTGGACCGCACGTTCCGGGCGGGCGAGAAGTTCCGGGCGGTGCGCACGGAGACGCGCAAGATGCAGTTCCTCTATGCCGACGGCAGCGACGCTCACTTCATGGACACGGAGTCCTTCGAGCAGCTCGCGGTGCGGGAGGAGGCGATGGCGGATGCGCTGCGCTGGATCAAGCCGAGCAGCGAGGTGGAGGTGCTGTTCATCGACGAGCAGCCCGCGGACGTGCAGCTGCCGAGCGCGGTGGACCTCGAGGTGACCGAGACCGAGCCGGGCCTGCGCGGGGACACCGCCTCGGGGGGCGGCAGCAAGCCGGCCACCCTGGAGACCGGCGCCACGATCTCGGTGCCCCTGTTCGTGGACGTGGGCCAGCGCATCAGGGTGGACACCCGCTCGGGCGAATATGTCTCGCGGGCCTGAGCGAGTCGCTCGCGGCGTGGGCGCCGCGAGGGTCTGAGCCTTGCGCCGATCCGAGCAGCGCAGGGCGGCGATGATCGCCCTCTATCAGCACGATCTCACGGGCAGACCTCTGGCGGAGACCCTCGAGCCGGGCGCCTCGGAGCTCACGCGCACGCTTGCCGCGGCGGCTCGCGAGCGGGCGGAGGAGCTCGACGCGATCCTCGATCGCCACTCCCACGGCTGGGCCATCGAGCGGGTGCAGCCGCTGGAGCGCAGCATCATGCGGGTGGCGCTCCTGGAGATGCTCCATCCCGAGGCGGTCCCCGGGCGGGAGCCGATCCCCGCCGAGGGCGCCATCGAGGAGGCGGTGGAGAGCGCCAAGCTGTTCTGCGGCAGCGACGCCCCGGGGTTCGTGAACGGGGTGCTGGCGGCGATCCTGCGCGAGGTGCGCGAGAATGCCGCCCAGGGGGCTTCCTGAGGCGAGGCTTGAGCTCGCCGCGGGGACCCGCAACCACGGCCGGGAGCTTGGATGTGCCATGAACGACACGGAGCGAATCGTCGACGACCGCCTGGACGAGCTGATCGGCAAGCTCGAGCGGGCCGCCGAGCAGTTGCGCTCGGGAGAGCTCTCCGCCGACGCCGCCGCGGGCCTCGTGGAGGACTGCGCAGGGTTGGCGGGAGAGGCGGCCGCCGAGCTGGAGGCGCGCGCCAGGGCGGAGGCGCATCCGGTTGCCCCCGGCCAGGACTCGCTGCTCTGAGCGGGCGACGCCGGCGGTGAGCGGGGAGGGCCCCATGCGCGAGCAGGCCGCCGGGGAGGCCTACCCCGAGCACCTGCGCGAAGAGGTGGACCGCCATCTCGCGAGCCTGCGCTTCTCCCGGGAGCCCCTCACCGACGGCCTGGAGGAGGCCATGCGCTACTCCCTGCTGGCGGGCGGCAAGCGCATCAGGCCCGTGCTCACGCTCGCCACCGCCCACGCGGTGGGCATGAGCGTGGGGGAGGTGCTGCCGCTGGCGGGCGCGGTGGAGCTGATCCACACCTACTCCCTGATCCACGACGACCTGCCGGTGATGGACGACGACGATCTGCGCCGGGGCATGCCCACCTGTCACGTCAGGTACGGGGAGGACGTGGCGATCCTCGCGGGCGACGGCCTCTACGCCGAGGCCTTCCGCCATCTGCTCAGCGCCAGCCAGAGCCCCCCCGAGCGGGTGCTGGCGGCAGCCGTGGAGCTCACGGCGGCCACCGGCGTGGAGGGCATGGTGGGCGGCCAGTACGCGGACGTGCGCCCCCGCGGCCCCGAGCACCCGGGAGACCTGCGGCGGTTGCACGAGCTCAAGACCGGCCGGTTGATCGGCGCCTCGGTGGTGTGCGTGCTGTTGCTCGGTGGCGTGGACGGACCTGCCACAATGGGGTTTCGGCGCTTCGCGGCCGAGCTGGGCGTGCTGTTTCAGATCGTGGACGACATCCTCGACGTCACCGGCACGGACGCG
>DATJVV010000006.1:0-2184 GCA_035501635.1 Solirubrobacteraceae bacterium
CGCGAGATCCGCGGGTGCTTCGAGGCCGAGCCGGGCGCGCTGCTGATCTCCGCCGACTACTCGCAGATCGAGCTGCGGGTGCTCGCCAACGTCGCCGGCGAGGACGCGCTGATGGAGATCTTCAAGCGCGGCGAGGACGTCCACACGGCGACGGCGTCGCGCGTGTTCGGCGTGTCCGCCGACGGGATCGACCCGGGCATGCGCTCGAAGGCGAAGATGATCAACTACGGCATCGTCTACGGCCTCTCGGACTTCGGCCTGGCGGACCGCCTGAACATCCCCCGGGAGGAGGCCAGGGAGTTCATCGACGCCTACCTCGAGCGCTTCCCCCGGGTGGCGGAGTTCATCGCCCGGGCGATCGAGCGGGCCAGGGCCGACGGGCACGTGACCACGCTGTGGGGCCGGCGGCGGCAGATCCCCGAGCTGCGCGCCCGCAACTACCAGGTGCGCACCCTGGGCGAGCGTCTGGCGGTGAACACGGTGATCCAGGGCACGGCGGCGGACATCATCAAGCTCGCGATGGTGCGCTGCCACGCGGCGCTCCAGGAGCAGGAGCTGGCCACGCGGTTGATCCTCACGATCCACGACGAGCTGCTGTTCGAGGGCCCGCCGGGGGAGAGCGAGCGGGCGCGAGCGCTGATCGAGCGCGAGATGGTGGGCGTGTGGGAGCACGATCCGGCGATGGCCGTGGACATCGGCGTGGGCGCCAACTGGCTGGAGGCGAAGTGAGCCGCACGCTCGCGGTGATCCTCGCGGTCGCCGCCGGCTGCCTCGTGGGTTTGCAGGCGCCGGTGAACGCCAGGCTGGGCCGGCAGGTGGGGGCTTTGCAGGCAGCGACGGTGTCCTTCACGATCGGCACGCTGGCGCTGCTGCTGGTCGCCTCCCTCTCCAGCGGCGGGCTGTCGGGCATCGCGAACTTCACTCGCGCGCCCTGGTGGGCGCTGATCGGCGGCGTGCTGGGCGCCTTCTACGTGACGGTGGCGCTGCTCACCGTGCGCACCCTGGGCCTGAGCGCGCTCACGGCGATCGTGGTCACCGGCCAGCTGGCGATCGCGGTGGTGGTGGACCGCTTCGGCCTGCTGGGCATCGCCAGACAGCACATCCACGCGCCCCGCATCGTCGGGCTCGTGCTGCTGGTGATCGGCGTGGTGCTGGTGGTGCGCCGCTAGCCGAGCGCCTGCACGAAGCCCTCGCGCCAGGAGTCGTAACGGGGTTGCCAAGCGAGCTCGCGCTTGATGCGTGCATTGCTGGCGCCGCGGAGTTGCTGCATCATCGTCACCGCCACCGATCCCGCTGGCGCGCGCAGCCCGGCGGCCTTCTCGGGCGAACGGGTCATCGCGATCGGCTCGTGTCCGGCGGCGCGCAGCGCCGGCAGCAGCGGGCGGCCGATGGCGTCGGTGGCTCCGGCCACGAAGACCCTCATCGCGCCCCCTCGCCAGCGGGGAGCGTCTCCTCGCCGACATGGCTCTCCTCGCCGGCGGTGTGACTCTCGCGGCCGGCGGGGTGGCCCTCGCAGCCGGCGGGATGGACTTCGCGATCCGCGGTGCGCCACAGCCAGGCGAGCATCGCGGTGGCGGCGGCAAGGGTGAGCAGGTCGAACCAGCCCAGCCACGCGGGATGGGCCTTGGCGAGGTCGAGCAGATGGTTGAGGCTGTGCAGGCCGTACTGCAGCGTGGCCACCGCGAGCACGGGCACGCGCCAGGAGGGCCGTCGGATCGCCGCCAGCAGCGCCAGGCCCACGGCCGGGAGCACCCCGGCGTCCACCGCGGCTGGCTGGCCTGGTCTCATGCCTGGCACCATACGGCCCGCCGGGCCCAGACGAGAGGTCCAGTTGGGGCTGGCGGGCTCGGGCCAATGCGCCCACCCTGATGCGACGCCGCATCCACCGGACACGAGGTTCGGGAAGTTCTTCACTTTTTCGGTTGCGTATAACCATCGCTATACGCAGTCGCTAAAACGGAAAAGGGATCTCAGCCGAGACCTCAACCGCCGCGGGCTGCGTATAACCATCGCTATACGCAGTCGCTAAAACGGAGAAAGGATCTCAGCCGAGACCTCAACCGCGAGCCCGGCCGGGACCTCGGCCCGGGATGGCGTCGGCGAAGGCGTCGGCGAGCAGGCGCACGCCCTGCTCGATGGCGGGCTCGGAGAGGTTGCCGAAGCCGAGCACGACGCCTGGCTGGT
>DATJVV010000007.1:0-10467 GCA_035501635.1 Solirubrobacteraceae bacterium
AGGAGCGCCTCGGAGACGTAGAGCATGCCGGCGCCGTCCGGTCCGCACAGCCACTTCTGGCCCGCGCCCGCGTAGGCGCCGCAGCCCAGCGCCCTCACGTCCACCGCCACCGCCCCCACACCCTGGGCGCCGTCCAGCAGCACCGGCACGTCCACCTCCGCGAGCTCCTCGGGCGCCAGGCCGCCGCTCATCCAGCCCACGTGCGAGCAGGCCACCAGGCGCGTGCGCGGTCCCACCTCCTCGGCGATCGCCGCGAGGGGCACCTCGCGCACGCTCACCCCCCGCAGCTGGCGCGCCGCCCCGAGCGCCCCCAGCAGGCCCGGATGCTCCTCCTCGCTGGTGAGGATCTCATCGCCCGCTCCAAGCTCCAGGCCCTCGATCACCTGGGCCATGCCTTCGCTGGTGCAGGTGGTGAGCGCGAGCTGCTCGGGAAAGCAGTTCAGCAGCCCCGCATAGGCCTCCCGCAGCCCGCCTGCCAGCTCGCGGCGGCGTTCGAAGTGGCTCATCGCCCTTCCCTCCCGCGCCTCCCGCTCGAGCTCCGCGCCGGCCGCCGCGATGGCCCGCGCGGGCAGGGGGCCGTCGGTGCCGGCGTTCAGGTAGGCGAGCTCCCGCAGCACCGGGAACTCGGGACGCAGCTCGGAGGGCTCCACGATCGGCGAGCATAGACTGCACGGGAAAGATGGGTGACGAGAGCTTCAGCGCGGGCGCCGGGCCACTCTGGGAGCCCTCCCGGGAGGATCGCGAGCGGGCGGAGCTCACGCGGTTCATGCGCTGGATCGCCTCCGGGCCCGAGCTGCGGGTGGGGGAGAGGGACCCCGTGAGGGCCGCGCAGGGCTGTGCGATCGAGGACTACGGGTCCCTCTGGGAGTGGTCGGTGGGGGAGGTGGAGGAGTTCTGGGCGGCGATCTGGGAGTACTGCGGGGTGATCGCGTCAAAGCCCTACGAGCGGGTGCTGGACTCCCCGGAGATGCCGGGCGCGCGCTGGTTCGAGGGGGCGGAGCTCAACTACGCGCAGAACATGCTGATGCGCGAGCGCGATCCCGGGGAGGTGGCGGTGGTGCACTGCTCGGAGGTGCGCCCGCCGCGGGAGATCACCTGGGGGGAGCTCACCGAGCGGGTGGGGGTGCTGGCGGCGGGGCTGCGGGAGCTGGGGGTGGGGAGGGGAGATCGGGTGGCGGCGTACATGCCGAACATCCCCGAGACGCTCACGGCGCTCTTGGCGTGCGCGAGCATCGGCGCGATCTTCTCCAGCGCCGCCCCCGAGTTCGGGGCGCGCAGCGTGATCGACCGCTTCGCGCAGATCTCCCCGAAGGTGCTGCTGGGCGTGGACGGCTACCGGCACGGGGGCAGGGACTTCGAGCGGATGGGCGCCCTGGAGAGCATCGCGGGGGAGCTGCCGGGCCTCGAGCACACGGTGCTGTTGGCGTATCTCGACCGCGAGGCCTCGCCGGCGGGCCTCCCCGGAGGGATCGGCTGGGAGGAGCTCATGGAGCGCGGGCGTGCCGCCTACGAGGGGACTCCCACCTTCGCGCAGGTGCCCTTCGATCATCCCCTGTGGGTGCTCTACTCCTCGGGCACCACGGGGCTGCCCAAGGCGATCGTGCACAGCCAGGGGGGCATCCTGCTCGAGCAGCTCAAGAAGGCGCGCCTGCACCTGGACCTGCGGGCGGGAGACCGGATGTTCTGGTTCACCACCACCGGCTGGATGATGTGGAACTTCCTGATCGGCTGCCTGTTCAGCGAGGCGGCGATCGTGCTCTACGACGGCAGCCCCGGACACCCGGACATGGGCGCCCTGTGGCGGCTGGCGAAGGACAGCGGCATGACCTGCATGGGCCTCTCGGCGGGCTATTTGGCGGCGTGCGAGAAGGCGGGCGTGGAGCCCGCGCGGGAGCTCGGCCTGGAGCGCCTGCGGGCGATCGGCTCCACCGGCTCGCCGCTCTCGCCCGAGAGCTTTCGCTGGGTGTACGAGCACGTGCGGGCGGACATCTGGCTGTTCTCCACCAGCGGGGGCACGGACGTGTGCACCGCCTTCGTGGGGGGCTGTCCGCTGCTTCCGGTGTACGAGGGGGAGCTGCAGTGCCGCATCCTGGGCTGCGCGGTGGAGTCCTTCGACGAAGCCGGGAACAGCCTCGTGGACGAGGTGGGCGAGCTCGTGCTCACCCGCCCGCTGCCCTCGATGCCGCTGTTCTTCTGGGGCGAGGACCCCCCGCGGCGGGACGGCAGCGGGGGAGAGCGCTACCGGGAGAGCTACTTCTCGATGTACCCCGGCGTGTGGCGCCACGGGGACTGGATCCGCATCACCCCCAGGGGCGGGGCGGTGATCTACGGGCGCTCGGACGCCACCATCAACCGCCAGGGGGTGCGCATGGGCACCAGCGAGATCTACCGGGCGGCGGGCGCGGTGAGGGAGGTGACGGACGCGCTCGTGGTGGACGTGCCCCGGGAGGGGGAGCTGTGGATGGTGCTCTTCGTGGTGCTCGCCCCGGGGATCAAGCTCGGGGAGGAGCTGCGAAGGCGCATCGCCGCGCGCATCCGCGAGGACGTCTCCCCCCGGCACGTGCCCAACGAGATCCTCCAGATCGAGGAGGTGCCGCGGACCCTCTCGGGCAAGATCCTGGAGGTGCCGGTGAAGAAGATCCTGATGGGCGCCCCCCCGGCGCGGGCCGCCAGCGTGGAGTCCCTGGCGAACCCCGGGGCGCTGGACTACTTCGTGGAGCTCGCCAAGACGTTCCAGCGCTTCCCATAGGGCCGTGGACCAAGCGGGGCGCGGTAGAGAGCGCGTCGCATGTGCCCCGGACACCACCCGCGGGTAAGGCTTCGGGAGGTGTGCGCGGGCGAACCCGGAGATGTGCGCGGGCGCCCGTGGAGAGCGTGAGGGAAAGGCGGTGAAGGAGTGAGGGGACGAGCCGTCGAATGAAAGCGCCGTGAAGCGCAGTGCCACACCCACCGCCGCTCCGCCCGCAGCGCGGGACCACACCGCGCGCACCCGCAGGGCGAAGCCGGCCGCCAACAGCACCGGCGAGCACCAGAGCCTCTCCACCTACATCAGGGCGCGCTTCGAGGAATGCTCGCGCTCCCAGAAGGACGTGGCCCAGTACATCGTGGACCATCTCGACGAGGCCGCCTTCCAGACCGCCGAGGAGCTCGCGCGCCGCGCCAACACCTCCAGCTCCACCGTGGTGCGCTTCTCCCAGGCGCTCGGCTTCGAGGGCTTTCCCGAGCTGCAGGCCGCCGCCCGGGAGGAATACCGGCGCGTGCACGCCGGCGGCGGCGGCAGCGGGCCCGCGGCGAGCGCCGCTCCGAGCGGCTCCACGCCGCTGTTCTCGCTGGACCAGAACGAGTTCGAGAGCGCCCTCTCCGCGGACTACCTGAACGTGGAGGAGACCGCCCGCAAGGTCTCCCGCAGCTCCGTGGAGGCGCTCATCGAGGCGATCGTGGAGGCCGAGAAGGTGCTGGTGGCGGGCACCGACCAGATGGCCTTCTTCGCCAGCTACATGCGCCACCTGCTGATGCTCCTGGACCTGCGCGTGGACGTCGTGGCAAGCCCCTCCCAGGAGGCCCTCTCGCGGCTGGGCCGCATCGACCAGACCACCCTCGTGATCGGCCTCTCCGCCGGCCGTCCCCACCCGCTGGTGGTGCGCGCCATGAAGCTCGCCCGCCACCGCAAGGCCCGCACCGCCGCCGTCACCGACGCCACCCTCTCGGAGGTCGCCAAGCTGGCCCAGATCAAGCTCTACTACTCCTCCAACAGCCCCGCCTACGTGCGCTCCCACACGGCCCTGCTGAGCATCATCCAGGCGCTCGCCTACGGCGTGTACTCCCAGGACACCGCCTCCTACGACGACCGCATCAAGGCCTTTCGCCTGAAGTAGCCGTTGGGCCCCCCGGGCGCCCGAGCCGCCGGCTCTCTCCCGAGTCGCGAGGCTCTCTCTCCACATATGACGGTCGGGTCACATGTGACCCGACCCGGGTCCGCACATGTGCGGACCCGCCGGCGGCGCATGCGCCGCCGGAACGGCAGAAACCTCTCCACCTGTGCGTAGGCTCGGTGAGCCGCTTCGGCGGTTGCGCCCTCGCCGCCGGATGCGGACCTTGGACTCACGAACCGAGATTGGCGGGTTCGACTCCCGCCGGGGGCGCTACACTCAGACCACGTGAGTCCAGGACCGTAGTTCGGCGGCAATCTTGGTTCGTGAGCGACCTGCTTCGGCGGGTCGTTTGCGTGTGTGGGCGCCAGCTATGCTCCAGCCATGCGCGACGAGGCCACCTTCCGGGTCAAGACGGGCCTGGCGGAGATGCTCAAGGGGGGCGTGATCATGGACGTGGTCACCCCCGCTCAGGCCACCATCGCCGAGGAGGCGGGCGCGGCCGCGGTGATGGCCTTGGAGCGGGTGCCCGCGGACATCCGCCGGGACGGGGGCGTGGCGAGGATGTCCGACCCGGAGATGATCGCGGGCATCCAGCGCGCGGTGTCCATCCCCGTGATGGCCAAGGCCAGGATCGGCCATTTCCTGGAGGCGCGGGTGCTGGAGGCCCTGGAGGTGGACTACGTGGACGAGTCCGAGGTGCTCACCCCCGCGGACGAGTCCAACCACATCGACAAGTGGCCCTTCAAGGTTCCCTTCGTGTGCGGCGCCACCAACCTCGGGGAGGCGTTGCGGCGCATCGGCGAGGGCGCCGCCATGATCCGCTCCAAGGGCGAGGCCGGCACCGGCGACATCGTGGAGGCGGTGCGCCACATGCGCGCCATCAACGGCGAGATCCGCCGACTCACCACCCTCGAGCAGGCCGAGCTCGCGGGCGCCGCCAAGGAGCTCGGCGCGCCCCTGGATCTGGTGACGGGCGTGGCCGGGGAGGGCAAGCTGCCGGTGGTGCTGTTCTGCGCCGGCGGCATCGCCACCCCCGCGGACGCCGCCCTGATGATGGCGTTGGGCGCCGAGGGCGTGTTCGTGGGCTCGGGCATCTTCAAGTCCGAGGACCCCCCCGCCCGCGCGCGCGCCATCGTGCAGGCCACCACCCACTGGCAGGACCCCCAGCGGGTGGCCGAGGCATCCCGAGGTTTGGGCCCGGCGATGGCGAGCCTGGAGAGCTCCAAGCTCGAGCACGAGCAGCTCCTGGCCCAGCGCGGGTGGTAGCCGGGGAGGGCGCCATCGGCGTACTCGCTCTCCAGGGCGGCTTCGAGGCTCACGAGCGCGTGCTCACGCGGCTGGGCGCGCAGGTGCGCGAGGTGCGCGTGCCCGCCGACCTGGATGGCCTCCGGGGCCTGGTGATCCCCGGCGGGGAGTCCACCGCCATCACCCTCGGCATCGCCCGCGAGGGCCTCGCCGAGCCCATCCGGCAGCTGGTCCTCGGCGGCGTTCCCGCGCTCGGCTCCTGCGCGGGCCTCATCATGCTCGACCGCCACCACCTGGCCCTGATGGACATGCGCGCGGAGCGCAACGCCTTCGGCCGCCAGCTCCAGAGCTTCGAGGCCGACCTTCAGGTGAGCGGTGTGCCGGGGGGCCCCATGCGGGGCATCTTCATCCGGGCCCCCTGGGTGGCCGAGCACGGCCCCGACGTGGAGGTGCTCGCCGAGGTGGACGCCCATCCCGTGGCGGTCCGCCAGGGGAACATGCTGGCGGTGGCCTTCCACGCGGAGCTCACCGAGGACGATCGCCTGCACCGCGTGTTCCTTGACATGGTCGCCCGCGTCTGCGCGCCCGCCGCGCGATAATCGCCCCGTGCGCATCTCCCTCTCAGCGGATGAGCTCACCGGCGTGGCGGCCCGGCTGGGCGAGCTGCTGCGCGAGCGCGGCCACGAGGTGATCCTCCATGGCGCCCTCCTGGAGGGGGAGCGCCCGGATTGGGCCTGGTCCGCGGAGGCCGTGGCGGGGGATGTGGCGGGGGGAGAGGCCGATCAGGGGGTCGTGTGCTGCTGGACCGGCACCGGCGCCTGCATCGCCGCCAACAAGGTCCCCGGAGTGCGCGCCGCTCTCTGCATTGACGCGCCCACCGCCGCGGGCGCCAGGCGGTGGAACGACGCCAACGTGCTCGCCCTCAGTCTGCGCTCCACTTCTGAGGCGCTGCTCGCGGAGATCCTCGACGCCTGGTTCGAGGTCCAGCCCAGCGCCGACCCCGGGGATCGCGCCAACGTGGACCACCTCGCCGAGATCGAGCAGCTCGAGCGCGAGCTCCCTCCGGGCTAGCGAGCCCCTCCGGTCAGCCGGCCTCGCCGGACGGTGCCTCGCCGGTGGCCTCGAAGCGCACCACATCGCCCTCCCGCTGAACCACCCGGCCCTCCTCCATCAGCAGGTCCACGTGCCCCAGCACCTCCGAGAGGGTGAGGAAGGCCTGGGTTACCGCCACGTTCCCCCACAGCTCCAGCGCGATCTCGTGCGCGCTGCGGGGCCGCTCGACGATCAGCCTATAAATCTTCTCCGCCCGCCGCCGGTGCAGCCGGAAGCGCTCGTCGATCAGCGCCACGTGGTCGCCGATCGGCTCCCCGTGGCCGGAGAGCACCAGCGAAAGCTCCATCTCCCGGGTGAGCCTCAACGAGGCCATGTAGTCCAGCAGCGCGTGCGGGCGCTCCCCCGGCGTGATCTCCTCCGCGCCAAGCGGCCGCGCCAGCAGGGGGTTCGAGGAGATGTGCTTGATGAGATGGTCCGCCGCCAGCAGCATCCCCCGCTCCTCGTCCAGGAACACCGTGTCCGAGGGGCTGTGCCCGGGCCTGTGCAGCACCCGCAGGCTCCTGTCGCGCAGCGCGATCCTCTCGCCGTCCCGCAACGGCCTCGTCACCTGCACCGACGCCCCCCACGCCCGGAAGCTCGCCGACACCGCCCTCAGCGCCGTCACCACGTCCGCGGGGATTCCGTGGCGCAGCATGATCTCCTGCGCGAACTGGTCGTCCAGGTCCGCCTGCTCGCGAAACCGCGACAGGTAGGGCGCCAGCACATCCAGCGCCGCCACCTCCGCCCCCGAGCGCCTTGCCAGGATGTCCGCCAGGCCGATGTGGTCGATGTGCTGGTGGCTCACGATCAGCAGCTCGATGTCCTCGATCTCGTGCCCGTGATCCCGCAGCGCCCGCTCGAGCTCGTCCAGCGCCTTGCCCGAGTTGGGCCCCGAGTCGATCAGCGTCAGCGGCGAGTCCTCGATCAGGTACGCGTTCACCCGCCCCACCTGAAACGGCGTGGGGATCGCCAGCCGGTGGATGCCCGCCGCCGCCGCCCGCGCGAGCAGCTCTCCCTCGCCCAGCTCCCCCGTGGCGCTCCCGGCCGCGCCTCCCTCGCCGAGCTCGGCCGCGGCGTTCGTCGCGTCCCCGCTGGATGCCCCGCCGCTCACGAGCGGATCAACTCGAGCACCTCGTCCCGCCGCCGCTCCATGTCCTCACGCGACACCAGCGACTCCAGGCACAGCCGCAGCAGCGGCTCGGTGTTGGAGGGTCTCACGTTGAAGTGCCAGTCCTCGTAGTCCACCGAGATGCCGTCCAGCCGTTCCTGGCGCCCGTCCGCGTAGCGCTCGGCGATCTCCGCCATCTTTCCCTCCTGGTCGCTCACCTGCGAGTTGATCTCACCGGAGATGAAGTACCGCTCCCGATAGGGCGCAAGCAGCTCCGACAGCGACACCCCAGCCTGGGACACCAGCTCCAGCACCAGCAGCGCCGGGATCGTGCCCGAATCCGCGCAGAAGAACTCCCGGAAGTAGTAGTGCCCCGACACCTCCCCCCCGAACAGCGACCCCTCCGCGCGCATCCGCCGCTTGAAGAACGCGTGCCCCACCCGGTTCACGTGCGCCACCCCCCCCGCCTCCCGCACCGTGTCCGCCACCGCCCGCGAGGCCCGCACGTCATACAGCACCGCCTCCCCCGGCCGTCCCGCCGCCGCGCTCTTGCCCAGCAGCGTCCTCGCCAGCAGCGCCGTGAGGAAGTCCCCGTCCACGAACTCCCCCGTGTCGTCGATGAAGAAGCACCGGTCCGCGTCACCGTCCCAGGCGATCCCCAGATCCGCCCCGCTCTCCCTCACCCGCTCCATCGCCACCGCCCGGTTCTCCGGCAGCAGCGGGTTGGGCTCGTGGTCCGGGAACTCGCCGTCCGGCGTCCAGTAGGTCTCGATCGCCTCCAGCCCCAGCCCTCCCAGCAGCGGCCCAACCATCGGCCCCGCCATCCCGTTGCCCCCGTCCAGCACCACCTTCAACGGCCGCTCCCCCCGCGCCCTCACGAACGCCTCCACGTCGATGAACCGCTCCACGTACCGTTGGAACTCCTCGTACACATCCACCGTTTCCACCGCCCCGCGCGTGCCCGCGCGCGCGCGCTCGGGCCCTCCGTCTCGAGACATCTCGCCCTCGATCCTCCGGCGGATGTCCTGGATGCCCTCATCGCCCGACAGCGCGATCGCCCCCGCTCGCACCAGCTTCGCGCCGGTATACGCCTTCGGGTTGTGCGAGGCCGTGCACATCAACCCCCCGTCGAGCTCACGCGAGCCCACGAGGTAGTACAGCATCTCCGTGCCCACCTGCCCCGCGTCGATCACGTCCGCCCCCGCCGCCAGCATCCCCTCCCGGTAGCGCTCCGCCAGCTCGGGCGCGCTTAGCCGCATGTCCCGCCCGAGCCCCACCCGCAGCTCTCCCACCGGCTTGCCCGCCAGCTCTCCCAGCACTGCCGCGAACGCCCCCCCGATCGCCTGCGCCACGTCCCCGTCGATCTGCGAGCCGTACAGCCCGCGAATGTCATACGCCTTGAAGATGCCCGGGTCCAGGGACGCCATGTCGCCGCGCATCCTAGCCGCAGGTCCCCCGCACGACGAGCCGCAGGTCCCCCGCACGATGGAGCTCCGGCGCCCTTGCATCTATCTTTACGTCCATGTCAGGGCACTCCAAGTGGTCGAGCATCAAGCACAAGAAGGCCATCGTGGACTCCCGCCGGGGTCAGCAGTTCACGAAGCTCGCCCGCGCCATCACCGTGGCCGCCCGCGACGGCGGCGGCGACCCCGACGCCAACGCCACCCTCGAGAACGCCATCCGCAAGGCCAAAGAAGCCTCCATGCCCAAGGAAAACATCGAACGCGCCATCGCCAAGGGCACCGGCGAGGGGGGAGAGGGGGACGCGCTGGAGACGGTCCTCTACGAGGGCTATGGCCCCGGCGGGGTGGCCCTGCTGGTGGAGACCGTCACCGACAACCGCAACCGCACCGGCGCCGATGTGCGCCACCTCTTCTCCAAGCACGGCGCCAACATGGGCGAGCCCGGCTCCGTGGCCTACCTGTTCGAGAAGAAGGGCACCATCGCCGTGGACGCTCACAAGCACGACGAAGACGAGCTCATGGTCGCCGTGGAGGCCGGCGCCGAGGACATCTCCGCCGACGAGACCATTTGGGAGGTGGTCGCCGCCCCCGCCGACTTCACCGCCGTGCGCACCGCCCTGGAGCGGGCGGGCATCGAGATCGAGAGCGCCGACATGGGCTACCGGCCCACCAGCCTCGTGCCCATCGACGAGACCCAGGCCGCCAAGCTGATGAAGCTCATCGAGGTGCTCGAAGAGAACGACGACGTCAGCGAGGTCCACGCCAACTTCGACGCTCCCGCCGAGGTCCTCGAACGCGTTGCCGGATAACGGCCAGCTGCCGGATAACGGCCCGCTGCCGCCCGTGGTCATCCTCTGCGGCGGTCGCGGCACCCGCCTGCAGGAGCACACCCGCGAGATCCCCAAGCCCCTCGTGGAGATCGGCGGCGAGCCCATCGTGGCTCACGTCATCGCCCTCTACGCCGCCCAGGGCTTCTCCCGCTTCCTGCTCGCCACCGGCTACAAGGGCGAGCTCATCCACCGCTACGTCCAGGCTCGCCACTGGCCCGAGGGTGTCACCGTGCGCTGCGTGGACACCGGCGTGGACACCCCCACCGGCGGCCGCATCAAGCTCCTGGAGCCCCACCTCCTGGGCGAGCCCCGCTTCTGCGCCACCTACGCCGACGGCCTCGCCGACATCCACCTCCACGCTCTCCTCGCCGAGCACCGGCGCGCCGGCACGCTAGCCACCATCACCGTCGTCCGTCCCGAGCTCCAGTTCGGCGTCACCGAGCTCGATGCCCACGGCCGCGTGCGCGCCTTTCACGAGAAGCCTCGCTCCCAGCAGTGGGTCAACGGCGGCTTCTTCTGCTTCGAGGCCTCCCTCCTGGCGCTTCTCACCCCCGAGTCCGTCCTCGAGCGCCAGCCCCTGCGCGACCTCGCCGCCGCCGGCGAGCTCCACGCCTATCGTCACGAACGCTTCTGGGAGTGCATGGACACCTACAAGGACGCCGTGGCCCTCAACGACCTCTGGCGCTCCGGCGCCGCTCCCTGGCGCACCGCCGCCACCACCGGCCTCCCCGTCTCCTGAGCCCCTGTCCGCCGCGGGCGGGTTACGGCGCGGGGAACCCATACGGCGCGGGGAACCCATCCGGCGCGGGGAACGGAGAGCATCCGGCGTGGGGAAACATCACCAAAAACGGGGGGCC
>DATJVV010000008.1:0-8767 GCA_035501635.1 Solirubrobacteraceae bacterium
GAGCGAGTGTCAGTCGCCGGTGCGTGGTGGCGGCAGACACCACATGGGTCCGATCCGCTGTGGCTCGCCTCGCCGCCGTCGAGCGGGCGCTGGCAGCACGGCGAGGCTATCGCGGCAATCTACCTCGCGGACGATGAGGAAACCGCATGGGCCGAGTGGTATCGCGCGCTCGCTGAGATCGCGATGCCTCCAACCCACGGGATGCCCCGGGACTTGTGGCGCTGGACGATTGCAGTGGGAGAGATCGCAGATCTCTCGACTCCAGAAAAGCTCGCTCGGCTTGACCTTCCTGCGCTCAGGCCGGTCCGACGAACGTGGGCACCCTTCCAGGCCGTCGGCGAGCGGCTACACAACGAGGGCTATCGCGGGATTTTATACCCGAGCGCCGCACGACCAGATCACAAGGCGCTGTGCCTGTTCCGCAAGGACTTGTTGATCCCCGGCGCCGATCCTCAACGGCCGCCAGCGACCCACCGCGATCCACCGGCTCCTCCGACCGGCATGCGCACCGGAGCTGCGCGCCCGCAATCGGCGCGCAGCTCGTGATTCCTTGATCATGAGCGTCTCACACGACATTGGCAGAGAGGGGCTGGCCAAAGCGGCAACGTCGCTTGGATCTGCAAACGGCTCAGCAAGACCAATCGTGTGTCCCAGGCTATCCGGTACTCCGAGTGGAAACGGTGGCCTGCGCGGTGATCGCTTGGAGCGCTGGCTGCTGTTCACCTGCGTCGCCATCCGCCAAGATAGCGAGGGTGAGTGCGGCGAGGTCGGCGTAAAATGGGCCTCCCCGGCTGATGTGCGTGATGCAATCGTGAGCCTCTACGGGACGGGTCGCCGCCATGTCTTGATTTGATACCCGTTTGCGCGTCTCCAGGGTGGCTCCCACTCTATGAGGTCCTCGTCATAGGAGAGCTTCAGGATGACCCGCTCCCCGTTGGGTACATCTGAGGCATCCGGGCAAGCGATCAGCGCGAAGCTCGTCTGCCACGCCAGCAGGACACGAGCAATCTCCTTGATCTTCCTTGAGTCTCCAAACACCCATATCTGTGAGCTGAGTGAGTTGCGCTTCGCGGCAGTGTTTGCGGTCGGTGACCGGGATTCGTCGCGGGGTGCGGAGTTGGCCGCCCAGCGCTTTCACTACTCGGCTCCATACCGCCCATAGTCGCCGGTCGCCGCCGGGGAGGCGCTGCAGTGCCGGTGCGCGCTCCCATAGCACGACACATTCGCCGCCTTGGTGGGCGGCTTGGTAGCGGATGCCTTAGAGGCTGTTGTATTGCTCGTAGATGCTTCGTCCCCAGCGTTGTGTGCGTCGGCGTGGCTCATCTCCCCATCGCAGCGTGCCTGGTGCGCCGATCGCCATGGTTCCTTCGCCGGTGAGGTCGAGCAGGGTGATGGGTGTTGGTGGGCGAACCAGGCGGCGCGAGCGTGTGGGCAGATCGATACCTCCGGCCACTGGCCGGGGTAGGACTCGGCGAGCGCCGTGGCGAGATCGACGGCGAGGTAGAGCACGCCGCGGTCTTGCGGGTCCGTTCGCGCGCGCCCGTGGTTGTCGCGCACGTGCGGGTCGAAGCGCGCGAGCGGCCCGAATGTGCGCGGTGTCATCCCGTTGTGGTTCGGCTGCTCGTGACATCGAGGCGCTGGCCGACGAGGCCGAACGCGGCCACCACCTCCGACAAGGCGATCAAGGTCACGCATCACGGCTCGAAGGCATCGAACCGAGCGAAGCGCAAGAGCTGACCGCGCCGCTTGCCGAGCTCACGCACCGTTGATCTGTGTTCAGCGTGGGCCTGTCCTCGCACGGCGCCGTGGTCGCCCGTGTGGTCGGCGGGTGATCTCGCTGTGCTCTTCGCCGCCCAGGTCGTGGTGCAGTCCGAGTCGTCTGGCGAGTTGGCGCATCTGGTGGCGCTCGCCCGTGCCGACGAGTGTGACTCCCACGCCGCTGTTGCCCGCGCGGCCTGTTCGTCCCACCCGGTGGATGTAGGTGTGGTGATCGGCGGGCGGGTCGAAGTTGATCACGTGTGAGACCCCCTCCACGTCGATCCCGCGGGCGGCCACATCCGTGGCGACGAGTGTGTCCACCCGTCCGGAATGAAAGCTTGCCAGCGCCCGGTCGCGCTGGTTCTGGGACTTGTTGCCGTGGATCGCCACCGCCTGCACCCCTCGCGCCGTCAGGCGTTTCACGAGGCGGTCCGCGCCGCGCTTGGTGCGCACGAACACGATCGCCCTGTCACGTTCCCCCTTCAACTCCCGCACGAGCGCCTCCAGCCGCTGCTCGTCGGCGATGGCGATGAACCTGTGCTCCACCCGTGCCTTTTCGCGTCGAGCCGGCGCGGTGTGCTCGTGGACGATCGCGTCCGCGGAGGTGTAGCGTGCCGCCAGATCGCCCGCCACGCCCTCGAGTGTCGCGGAGAAGAACAGCGTCTGGCGTTTCTTGGGGCAGGCGCTCACGATGCGATCGATCGCCGGGCGAAAGCCCATGTCCAGCATGCGGTCGGCCTCGTCGAGCACCAGCATCCGAACCCGCTCCAGCGTGAAGACGCCCCGTGCGAGCAGGTCCTCGAGGCGACCCGGGGTGGCCACGAGGACGTGTGCCCGCTTGGCTCTTGCCGCCTGTGCGTTGATACCCACCCCGCCGTATACCGCCGCGATGCGCAGCCCGCCGGCGGCGGCGATCTGCTCGAGCTCGGCCACGATCTGGGCGGCGAGCTCGCGCGTGGGCGCCAACACCAGCCCGGTTGGCGCCGGCCCCGCCTGCAGGCGCTCCGCGAGCGGGATGCCGAAGGCCAGCGTCTTGCCCGACCCCGTCGGCGCCTTGACGAGCACATCCCGTCCCGCGAGCACGTCCTCCAGGACGAGTCGCTGGACCGGGAAGGGCGCCGTGATGCCACGGCGTGAGAGGGCGCCGCACACGGCGCCGCGGACGCCGAGGTCGGCGAAGGACTGCTCAGACATGTGGTTGCTGCTCCTTACGGCGCTCGCTGGCGCCTGTGGTTCGGAGGCTCTCTGCTGACCCGAACCGCCCCGTTGGCGAAACTCAAGCGAGCTGACCCCGCGGCCGAGAGCCTCGACCGCCGCCGATCACCCTAACAGACAGAGCCAACCCAACCGGTGACCGGTGAGCCCGGCGGGACCCCCTGAGATCGGCCCCGTCCACCAAGGGGGCCCATTTCGATGCCCTCCGAGGACGTCGCCGTCGCCCTCGGCCACCGCCTGGCATCGATCCGCCTCACCGCGCCACCCGATAGCGCAGGTTCACCACCTCGCGGCTGAACACCCGCGTCTGCACGAGCTCGAGATCCACCCGCCGCTCGTCCCGCGCAAAGAACGGGATGCCGCCCCCAACCAGCACCGGATGAACCGTGGCCCGGTACTCGTCGATCAGGTCCAGCCGCGCCGCCTCCGTCGCCAGGCTCGCGCCCCCGATCGCGATGTCCCCCTCGCCCGGTTCGCCTCGCAACCGCTCGATCTCCTCCTTCAGGTCGCCCTCCGCCAGGCGCGCGTTGCCCCTCACCGTCGACAACGTCCGCGAGAACACCACCTTTGCCAGCCCCTTCCAGAGCCGCGCCCACTCGCGCCTCGACTCATCCAGCGACGGGTCCTCCTCGGCGCTCTCCCAGTAGAGCATCGTCTCGTACAGCCGCCGTCCCAGCAGGTGCACCCCCACCTCCCGGAGCTCCTCGGTGAAAAAGCCGAACACCTCCTCATCCGGCGCCGTGAAGTCGAAGTCCCCCTCCGGCCCCACGATGTAGCCGTCCAGCGACATGTTCATCGAATAGGTCACCCTGCGCATCCGCGCTCCTCCTCGCCCTCGTCTCGCCGGTGCGCCCCAAGCGTACCCCCAACGGCATGTACCATCGGTCGATGACCCAGCTCCAACACCCCGGTGCGGTGGCGCCCGCCAACGAGGAGGCGGTGCGCGCGTGGGACACCGTCCTCTACGAGCGCTGGAAGTCCAATCGCAAGGTCTTCGTGGACGCCCTCACGGAGGTCACCGAGGAGGTCTTCGCCCTCTTTCCACCCCCCGAGCACGCCCACTGCATCGACATCGGCTGCGGCTTTGGCGAGACCACCCGCCGGCTCGCTGAGCTCGTCGGCCCGGAGGGCTTTGTCCTGGGCGTCGACTCCTCCCCCCGCTTCACCCAGGACGCCCGTCGCGAGGCCGCCGAAACGGGAGTCCAGAACGTCGCCTTCGAGACCGCCGACGCCCAGACCGCCTCGTGGGACCCCACCCACCACTACGCCTTCTCGCGCATGGGCACCCAGTTCTTCGCCGCCCCCGTGCCCGCCATGCGCGCCATCCGTGGAGCCCTCGCCCCCGGCGGCAGGCTCGCCAAGCTCTGCTGGCGGCGCAAGCACGAGAGCCCCATCTGGGCCGACACCCAGCAGGTGGTCGAGCGCTTCCTCTCCCGTCCCGACCGGTACGACGCCGACACCTGCGGCCCAGGGCCGTTCTCCCTGGGCAACCCCGACACCACCCGCGCCATCCTCGAGGCCGCCGGCTTCCAGGACATCGAGCTCCACCACCGCGACTTCGACTACTTCATGGGCGCCCACATGCAGGAGGCCATCGAGTCCATGCTCGCCATCGGACCCGGCGCCGAGCTCATCCGTCTGAACGGCGATTACGGAGAGAGCCGTCGCGCCGACATCGCCGAGGCCCTCAGGCGCCACTATGCCGCCTGGCAACAGCCCGACGGCTCCATCCTCGGCCGCGCCTCCGTCTGGATAGTCGCCGCCACCAACCCCGGGTAGCCCCACCCGCTCGCCTCCCAGGCGACCCCGCGGCCGTCCCCGCCGAAGCCCCGCCCGTCGCTCAGCAGCCTACCCCCCCGCAGGCGGCTGGTCCACGCGGATCATGTTCCCGGAGGGGTCCCGCACCGCGAAGTCCCGCGTACCCCACGGCTGATCCGTGGGCTCCTGCACGATCTCCGCGCCCGCCTCCCGCATCCCCGCGAACGCCCCCTCGAGATCGTCGCTGTGGAAGTGCACCCCGTTCAGCGCACCCTTCGCCACCAGCCCCGCCACCGCATCCTGGTCCGCCGGGCTGCCGTTGAGGTAGTTCGTCAGCACGATCCCCACCCCCGGCTGCGAGGCCGCGCCCACGGTGATCCACCGGAAGTCCCCCCGCGCCACGTCGTTTCGCACCTCCAGGCCCAGCGTGTCCCGATAGAAGGCCAGCGCCTGATCGGGCTCGTGCACGATCACGAAGCAAGTCGAAAGAGTCAGGTTCATGTCCCCAACACTACGGCCCCGTCCACCCGCCCGCTTCTCAGATCCTGCTCCACTTCCCGCCGCCTCGCCCGCCTGCCATCGCCACCCGGCCGGAGCTCCCGGCGGCTCGGCCGCGTGAGATCCCTGGCGATGCACCCCGGCACCCCCGCCAGGCCAGGCTCCGTATAACCATCGCTATACGGGGGTTGGGGGAAAGGATGTTCTCTCGTCGCGGTGCCGTATAACCATCGCGATACGGATACGGTTCCCGGCATGCACGAGCCCGATGCCATCGTCGTCGGCGCCGGCCTCGCCGGCCTTGTGGCCACCCATGAGCTGGCGCTCGCCGGCCGCAGGGTGCTGGTGCTCGACCAGGAGAACCGCGCGAACCTCGGCGGCCAGGCCTTCTGGTCCCTGGGCGGCCTCTTCTTCGTCAACAGTCCCGAGCAGCGCCGCATGGGCATCAACGACTCCCCCGAGCTCGCCCTCCAGGACTGGCTCGGCTCCGCCGGCTTTCACCGCGAGCGCGAAGACCACTGGCCCCGCCAATGGGCCCAGGCCTACGTCGACTTCGCCGCCACCGAGAAGCGCTCCTACCTGCGCGCGCTGGGCCTGCGCGTGCTCCCGATGGTCGGCTGGGCCGAGCGCGGCGACGGCAACCCCCTCGGCCACGGCAACTCCGTGCCCCGCTTCCACGTCACCTGGGGCACCGGCCCGGAGGTGCTGCGCATCTTCCTGGAGCCCGTCCTCGCCGCCGAGCGCGCCGGCCTCGTGCGCTTCGCCAACCGCCATCAGGTGGACGAGCTCATCCTCGACCAGGGTGCCGTGGTGGGCGTCCGCGGCACCCTCCTCGCCCCCTGCGACGGCCTCCCCCGCGGCGTCGCCTCATCCCGCGAGCCCGCCGGCGAGTTCGAGCACCGCGCCCCCGCCGTGATCGTCACCAGCGGCGGCATCGGCCACAACTTCGAGCTCATCCGCCGCAACTGGCCCGAGCGCCTGGGCAAGCCCCCCGAGCACATGATCTCCGGCGTCCCCGCCCACGTCGACGGCCGCATGCTCGAGATCTCAGAGCACGCCGGCGCCAGCGTCGTCAACCGCGACCGCATGTGGCACTACGTCGAGGGCATCCACAACTGGGACCCCATCTGGCCCAACCACGCCATCCGCATCATCCCCGGCCCCTCCTCCCTGTGGCTTGATGCCAACGGCAACCGCATGGAGGCCCCCAACTTCCCCGGCGCCGACACCCTGCGCGCCCTCCGCCGCATCCTCTCCACCGGCCACGACTACTCCTGGTTCATCCTCAACCAGTCCATCATCGGCAAGGAGTTCGTCCTCTCCGGCTCCGAGCAGAACCCCGACATCACCGGCAAGGACGTCCGCCTGCTGGCCCGCAGCCGCCTCTCCAAGTCCCCCACCGGCCCCGTCGACGCCTTCCGCCGGCAGGGCGTGGACTTCGTGGTCCGCCACAACCTCTCGGACCTCGTCGCCGGCATGAACGAGCTCGCCCGCGGCCCCAAGCTCGACCCCCGCGCCGTCGAGCGCCAGATCCTCGCCCGCGACCGCCAGGTCGCCAACCCCTACTCCAAGGACGCCCAGCTCATGCTCATCGCCAACGCCCGCCGCTATCGCGGCGAGCGCCTGCGCGTGCTCAGGCCCCACCGGCTCCTGGACCCCGCCCACGGCCCCCTCATCGCCGTGCGACTGAACATCTGCACCCGCAAGACCCTCGGCGGCCTGGAGACCAACCTCCACGCCCAGGTCATGCGCCCCGACAACACACCCCTCCCCGGCCTCTACGCCGCCGGCGAGGTCGCCGGCTTCGGCGGCGGCGGCGTCCATGGCTACAACGCCCTCGAGGGCACCTTCCTCGGCGGCTGCATCTTCTCCGGCCGCGCCGCCGGCCGCGCCCTCGCCGCCGAGCTCCGCTGACCGCCGCCCGTCCGCGGGCGTGGGGGGAGCGGCGTGGGGGAGGGGAGCGGCTGGGAGAGGGCCCTGGCGCACCGCGCCGCTCATGTGAGAGCATCACCGGGCCATGGACCTCACGTTCAGTGACCAGGAGACCGCCTTTCGCGAACAGCTCCGCGCCTGGCTCACCCAGAACGATCCCGGCCCCGAGCCCGAAGCCGACGAGGACGCCCGCTACGAACATCGCCGCCACTTCCAGCGCCGCCTCGCCGAGGCCGGCTGGGCCGCCGTCCACTGGCCCGAGCAGTACGGCGGCCGCGCCGCCACCCTCACCGAATCCGCCATCTTCTTCGAGGAGCTCGGCCGCTCCGGCGCCCCCCTGCCCGCCAACGTCCTCGGCCTGCTCCTCGCCGGCCCCACCATCATGACCTGGGGCACCGACGAGCAGAAGCACCGCCATCTCGCCCCCATCCTCACCGCCGAGGAGATCTGGTGCCAGGGCTTCTCCGAGCCCGACGCCGGCTCCGATCTCGCCAGCCTCAAGACCCGCGCCGTGAAGGACGGAGACGAATGGCTCATCACCGGCCAGAAGGTCTGGACCAGCGGCGCCCAGTACTCCAAGTGGTGCATGCTCCTCGCCCGCACCGACACCCACGCCCCCAAGCACAAGGGCCTCACCTACTTCCTCATGGACATGCACCAGGAGGCCGTGCAGATCCGCCCCCTGCGCCAGATCACCGGAGAGCCCGAGTTCAACGAGCTCTTCCTCGACGCCGCCCGCGTGCCCCACGCCAACGTCCTCGGCGGCGTCGCCAACGGCTGGAAGGTCGCCCTCACCACCCTCATGAACGAGCGCGCCGGCCTCGCCTTCTTCCTGCAGGTCCGCCTGCGCCAGCTCCTGGACCGCCTGCTCGCCCAGGCCAGCGCCCGCGGCCTACTCCAGGACCCGGTCATCGCCGACCGCCTCGGCGAGCTCCACCTGCGCACCGAGGTCCTGCGCCTCACCGCCTACCGCGGCCTCACCGCCATCCAGAAGTACGGCCAGCCCGGCCCCGAGGGCTCCCTCGCCAAGTGGATGTGGTCCCACACCAACCAGCAGCTCACCCAGCTCGCCGCCGACCTCCTCGGCCCCTCCGCACTCCGCGCCCACGATCCCTGGGCCTACGAGCTCCTGCGCGCCCGCGGCAACTCCATCGAGGGCGGCACCACCGAGGTGCTCAAGAACATCGTCGCCGAGCGCGTCCTCGGCCTGCCCAGGTCCCGTTAGACGAGTTTGCAACAGGACCACCCGGAACCGCATGGACTTCGACCTCACACCCGACCAGCGCGAGATCAAGCATGTCGCCCGCGAGCTCCTCGCCGCCCGCTCCCCCATGGCCCGCGTCCGCGACGCCGCCGAGTCCGCCTCCTACGATCAGGACCTCTGGGCCGAGCTCGTCCAGCTCGGCTGGCCCGGTATCGCCGTCGCCCGCCACCACGGCGGCCAGGAGCTGGGCGCCATCGAGCTCGCCGTCCTCTGCGAGGAGCTCGGCTACGCCTGCGCCGCCACTCCCTTCCTCTCCACCGCCACCGCCGCCGCCGTCATCCAGGCCGCCGGCAGCCACGCCCAGCGCGACCGCTGGCTGCCCGGCCTCGCCTCCGGCGAGAT
>DATJVV010000009.1:0-5338 GCA_035501635.1 Solirubrobacteraceae bacterium
GAGGCGCACCTCCCGGGGGGTGCCGCGCAGCAGCACGCTGGAGAGCATCGCGTTGATGGCCCCGGACTTGCCCGCCCCGGTGGTGCCCGCCACCAGCAGGTGGGGCATCTTCGCGAGGTCCGCGCCGATCGCCTTGCCCGCCACGTCCTTGCCGAGCCAAACCGTCAGCGGCGACCAGTCCTTGGGCGGCTCCTGGTAGACGTCGCCGAGGCGCACGATGCGCCGGCGCTGGTTTGGCACCTCCACGCCCACCGCCTGCTTGCCGGGGATGGGGGCGAGGATGCGGATGTCGGTGGCGGCGAGGGAGTAGGCGAGGTCGTCCTTGAGCTGGGCCACCTTCGCCACCTTCGTGCCGGGCGCCAGGCGCAGCTCGTAGCGGGTGATATGGGGGCCGGCCACCGTGCCGATCACCTTCGCCTCCACGCCGAAGTGGCCGAGCGCCTCGATCAGGCTCGCGGCGATGCGCTCCTGCCCGGCGGTGTCCGGCCGGGACTGCTCGCCGGTGGAGCGCACCAGCAGCCTGCCGGCGTCCGGCGGCTCCCAGACGAAGTCGGGATCTTCCAGATGGGCGTCGCGAAAGCGTCCCTGGGGGGTGAGCCCCTCCTCCCGGTCGCCCTCCTCGCCCGCCTGCGCCCCGTTGACGCTCTCCTCCGTGGGTCCCTCGCGGGGAGCGCCGGGCTCGCTGGCGGCCACCCCGGGGATCTCCTCCCGCTCCTCCTCTTCTTCCTCTTCTTCCTCGGCCTCGTCCCGGGAGGGAGCCTCCACATGGGTGGCGCGCACGATCAGCTCGGCCTCCCGCGGCTCGGGGGGCGCGAGGTCGTGGGCGTCGAAGATCCCGCCGGCGCCCTCCCGGGCATCCGCGCCGCCGGTCGCATCCGATGGACGGTCGCCGCGATGGGCGCGGGCGTGGGCGAGCTGGGTGCGCAGCCAGGAGAGCCCGTGGGCGAGACCCGTGCCCAGGCCACGCACGAGGCCGGCGGGAGAGGCGCCCGTGAGCTGGGTGACGCCGATGAAGAGCAGGAACAGCACGAGGATGTCCACGCCCACGCTCTGCACGAGGCGGTGGGCCACCTGGTAGAGGGACTCGCCCACCGCGCCGCCGTGGGACTGCAGGAACACGCTCGACCACGAGGATTCGCCGCCGCCGGGGTTGGGCGCTGCGCTCACGCCGAGGGTGCCGGCGGCGAGGGCCATCGTGATCGCGGCCGCCAGGCAGATGACGCCGGCGCGCAGCGGGCGCAGCTGCGGCCACACCGGGCGTGCCAGCAGCGCGCCGCCGCCGGCCACCAGGGCGATCGGCACGAGACCCCTCGCGCGGCCCACACACCAGCCGAGCGCTTCCGCGAGGCCCTCGCCCACGCGACCGCCGTCCCAGCCGCCGTAGATGACGAAGCCGAGGAACACCCCCGCGGCGATCGCCCAGAAGCCGAGCATGTCGCGCTGGCGCTGGTCGAGCTCGGGCGCACGCAGGGAGAAGACGCCGCCGCCCAGCAGCGCCGAGGCGCGCGCGCGCAGGCCGCCCCGGCCGCGCCCGGCCCCGCGGGCGCGGCCGCGCGAGCGCCTGGCAGGGGTCCGCCGCGGGGCGCGCCCCGTGTTCGTGCGTCTGCGTGTCGCCGGCATCTGCCGGGCACCTTCGACGCAAATCGCCGGGCACCTGCCTTACGATCGCTTTAGCGCTGTCCGATACTTAAAGAAGCCTGCTCATGAACGACTTCTCCCGTGCAGCTCGCGTGCTCGTGGTCGAGGACGACGAGGACATCGCCCAGGCGCTGCAGCGTTCGCTGCGGATGGAGGGCTATGAGGTGCGCGCCGCTCCCGACGGGCCGGCGGCGCTCGAGCACAGCCGCACCTTCGCGCCGGACCTCGTGATCCTCGACCTGGGCCTGCCGGGCATGGACGGCATCGAGGTGGCGCGCTCGCTGCGCTCAGACGACGACGTGCCGATCCTCATCCTCACCGCCCGCGACGCCCTGGAGTCGCGCGTGGAGGGGCTGGACTCCGGCGCGGACGACTATCTCGTGAAGCCCTTCGAGCGCCAGGAGCTGCTGGCGCGCATGCGGGCGCTGCTGCGCCGCCGCCCGCCCCGGGGCTCGGCGCCGCTGCGGGTGGCGGACCTGTCGCTGAACGTGGACACCCACGAGGTGCTGCGCGGCGAGCGCGAGATCGAGCTCACCCAGCGTGAGTTCGAGCTGCTCGAGTACCTGATGCGCAACGAGCGCATCGTGATCTCCCGCCAGCGACTGCTGGACGAGGTGTGGGGCTATGACCCCTTCTCCACCACCAACACCATCGAGGTGTTCGTCTCGAACCTGCGTCGCAAGCTGGAGGCCGAGGGGGAGCCGAGATTGCTGCACACAATCCGGGGAGCCGGCTACGTCCTCAGAGCCTGAGCCCCGCCGCGGATTGCCAGCGCGGATCACCCATGCCTTCGACCGGCTGCCGATCCGGGCGCGCCTGGCGGGGGTCTCGGCGCTCTTGACGTTCTCGATCCTGTGCGCGTTCGCGGTGGCGATCGGATCGCTGACGGTGCATCGCATCCGCTCGGACTTCAACCGGCAGGTGGAAGACACGGCGCGGCAGCTGACCACCGAGCTGCACATCCGGGTGAACCCGCTCACATACCGGATCGAAGCGATCCAGCCGCCATTGGCGGACTTCGTGCCGCCCGGCAAGGACGCGGTGATCCGCGTGTTCACACTGGGCGGCGCTCTGATCGAAGAGGCGCCCGCGCACGCCCCGTCGCTGGGCACCCCCTCGAGCAGGCTGGCGACCGTGAACGGCTACAGCGTGGCCAGCCAGCGGGCGATCGTGGGGATCGCGGGCAGCAACGAACCGATCGGGCAGGTGATCGTCCAGTACGGGCGCTCCACGGCGGACACGAACGCGACGATCGCGCGGGTGGAGCTGTTCCTGGTGCTGGGGGTGCTCGCCGGGGCCGGCTTCGCGCTGCTGGCGGGCATGATGATCGCCCGCCGGGCGATGGCGCCGATCGCGCAGCTGACATCCAGCGCGGAGCAGATCGCGGCCACGCGCGATCCCTCGCTCACCCTCCCCCAGCCGGCGGCCCACGACGAGGTGGGCGAGCTGGCGGGCACGCTGCAGGGCATGTTGCGCGAGCTCGACGCCGCGCGGGGTGAGACCGAGGCGATGCTCGCGCGTCAGCGGCGCTTCGTGGCCGACGCCTCCCACGAGCTGCGCACGCCGCTGACGAGCGTGCTCGCGAACCTCGAGCTGCTCGTGGACTCGCTGCACGGCGAGGAGGGCGACGCGGCGCGCTCCGCGCTGCGCTCCTCCCAGCGCATGCGCCGCCTGGTGGCCGACCTGCTGCTGCTGGCGCGCACGGACGTGGGCCGGGTGGTGGCCCACGAGCCCTGCGACCTGGGGCGGATCGTGGTGGAGGCCGCGGCGGAGCTGGGCCCGGTGAGCGACGCGCACGAGATCGTGATCGACGCCGGGCAGGCCCCGGTGGAGGGCTCGCGCGACGAGCTGCACCGGCTCGCGATCAACCTGATCGAGAACGCGCTGCGCCACACGCCGCCGGGCACCGAGATCCAGGTGGCCACACGCCGGCTGGGCGATCGCGTGGAGCTGGTGGTGCAGGACGAAGGACCGGGCGTGCCCGCGGAGATCGCGCCGAGCATCTTCGAGCGCTTCGTGCGCGGCGCCGGCGACCGCGGCGGCTCCTTCGGCCTGGGTCTCGCGATCGTGCAGGCGGTGGCGGAGTCCCACGGCGGCGGCGTGCGCCTGGAGGACGTCTTGCCGCATGGCGCCCGCTTCGTGATCTCGCTGCCCACGAGAACGCCCGGCGCCGGTGAGGGAGGCGCTGATGGGACGAGCGCCGCGGGGCCGACCGCGGCGCCGGCGCCGGAGGATCAGGCGCTCAAACCTCCACCACCACGGGGAGCACCATCGGCCGCCGCCTGAGGCGGTCGTAGACCAGCCGGGCGAGATCGTCGTGCAGCAGCTGCTGGAGCAGGTCGATCTCGCGGATCTCCTCGCCGGCGGCGCGCGCCAGGGAGCCCTCGACGGTGACCTTGATCTCCCCCACCAGCTCGTCGGCCTCGTCCATGAAGGGCACGCCGCGGAAGATCACCTCGGGATCGGAGACCGAACGGCCGTCCTGCTCGGCGATGGTGGCCACCACGATGAAGATGCCGTCCGCGGAGAGCATCCTGCGGTCGCGCAGGGCCACGTCGGCGACGTCGCCGATCTCCACGCCGTCGACGAACACCATGCCGGCCTGCTCGGCGCCGGCGAAGGCCGCGCGTCCGCGGGCGTCGATGTCCAGCGGCAGGCCGTTCTCGCCCTGGAAGATGTTCTCCGGTGCAACCCCCACGGCCTCGGCGAGCTGGGCGTGCAGGCGCAGGCGCTTGAAGTCGCCGTGGAAGGGCATCACGTAGCGGGGCTTGACCAGGTTGAGCATCAGCTTGACCTCCTCGGCGTAGCCGTGGCCGGAGGCGTGCACGGGAGCCTCGGCGGTGGTCACCACCTCGCAGCCGATGTGGTAGAGCCGGTCGATGGTCTCGTTCACCGCCCGCTCGTTGCCGGGCACGGGCGTGGCGGAGAACACCACCGTGTCGCCGTCGTGCAGCTTGACCTGCGGATGGTCGCGGTAGGCCATGCGGCGCAGCGCCGAGAGCGGCTCGCCCTGGGAGCCCGTGGAGAGGATCACGATGCGATCGTCGGGGAAGTCTTCGATCTCGCGCACCCCCACGAGCAGCCCCTCGGGCACGTCGATGTGGCCCAGGGAGCGACCGATGGCGACGTTCTTGCGCATCGAGCGACCCACCAGGCCCACCTTGCGATCCAGCGCGGCGGCGGCGTCGATCACCTGCTGCACGCGGTGGATGTTGGAGGCGAAGCTCGTCACGAGGATCCGCCCCTCGCAGCGCGCGAGCACCTCCTCCAGATGCGGTCCCACCACGGACTCCGAGGGCGAGAAGCCGGGGCGGTCGACGTTGGTGGAGTCCCCGCACAGCAGCAGCACCCCTTCGCGGCCGAGCTCGGCCAGGCGCGAGACGTCCGCCGGGGGCCCGTCCACCGGGGTCTGGTCGAACTTGTAGTCGCCGGTGATCAGCACCGTCCCGAGCTCGGTCCCCAGCGCCACGGCGCTGGAGTCGGGGATCGAGTGCGTCATGTGGATCAGCTCGAACGCGAACGGCCCGAGCTCGACCTGCTCGCCGTCGGGCAGGTCGATCAGCGGGACGTCGCGCAGTTTGTGCTCATCGAGCTTGGAGCGGGCCATCGCGACCGTGAGGCGGCCGCCGTAGACCGGCGGGGAGTGATCTAGCTCGCGCATCACCCAGGGCAGGGCGCCGACATGATCCTCGTGGCCATG
>DATJVV010000010.1:0-4389 GCA_035501635.1 Solirubrobacteraceae bacterium
CTTCGAAGGCGAAGTGACGAGTCCGAAAACGCTCGGCAACATCAAAGCCACGTTCGTCGGCTGCCACGCCTCATCGATCCCCATTCAAAGCGAAGGCGCCGCGATTGGTGAAATCAAATTCTACCTCCTCAAAGGTGAACTCGGGTACATCAAGGGCGAGAAAGCGGCTCACAAGGTCGGCATCGACATCACACCCCAGACCGGCCTGGTGCTGGCCAAAGTGGAGGAAGGCCTTCCGCCCGCGCCTGTGCTGCACCTGGAAGTCACCGGCTCGCTGATCGGTGAAGTCGCGCCGATCAACACCTGGTCGAAGGAAGCCACCATCAACTTCGAACAGGTCTGGGGCCACCAGGTGATCAAAGAACTCGAAGGGATGACCGAACCGGACATCCTGTTTGCCGCCTACTGCAAAAGCCAAGAGGCCTGCAAACCTCAGGAACCCACGGAAATCGGCCTATCGATGAAGGGTGTTGGTAAAGGCGAAGAACTCTACCTGAAAGCCTAGAGTTGGCGAACGCCTTCAGGCGGGCACCCTCCTCATACACTGGAGCCCGTGCCCGCCTCCTTCTCGCCCGCCTTCTACCACCGCCCCGTCCTGCAGGTGGCCAGGGACCTGATCGGCTGCACCGTCGTCCACGGCCGCTGCTCCGGGGTGATCGTGGAGACCGAGGCCTACCACCAGATCGAGCCCGCCTGCCACGCCCACGCGGGCCTCACCCCCCGCACCGCCACCCTCTTCGGGCCTCCCGGCCGCGCCTACGTCTATCGCTCCTACGGCCTGCACGCCCTCCTGAACGCCGTCTGCGAGCCCGAGGGCGTGGCCGCCGCCGTGCTCATCCGCGCCCTCCAGCCCCTCGCCGGCATCCCCGCGATGATCTCCCGCCGCTCCATCGCCTCCCGGGGCACCCGCGGCGCCCCGGGGGTCCTCCGCGAGCGCGACCTCTGCTCCGGTCCCGCCAAGCTCACCCAGGCCCTCGCGGTGCACCTCTCCCACAACGACACCCATCTCGCCACCGGCCCCGTTCGCATCCTCCCCCGTGAGGGTCCCTGGCGGCAGCCCGAGATCCTCGCTGGCCGGCGCATCGGCATCACCAAGGCCGCCGAGCTGCCCTGGCGCTTCTGCCTCGCCGGCAACCCCCACGTGTCCTCTCCCCGGGTTCCAGTGGCCTGAGCCGAGGCTCCTGGGGTAGGGGAGGCTCTCGGGGAGGCCCGGGGGGATGTATTCGAAACGGGGGGCCCGCGCGCGCGTGCGCGTACGCGCGCGGGCCCCCCGTTTTGAAAGGTTCTTCTCGTCCGTCTCTGGTCCCGGCGCCAGCCGTCGCGCCAACCTACGGCGGGCTCACTCCGCCCGTGCCCCCGGTGGCGCCGCCCGCTTCGCCGCCGCCCCCGCCGCTGCTCCCCCCGCCACCGCTTCCCCCGCCGGCGCCGCCGGCGCCCCCCGGGCTGGATTGCGGCGGCCCGCCTTCGGGAGCTGCGCGTTCGGTGCTCGGGCTGGCTGCGTGTTCGGGCGTGACGGGCGCCGGGCTCGAGGGGGCCGCGGGGCTGGCGGCGTGTTCGCGGGCGGCCCCGTGTTCGGCGCCGCCCGCGTGGGAGCCCGTCTGGTGTTCGGGGTGTTGCGCGCCGTGTTCTGAGTGTTCTCCCGCCCCTTCCTGGCCCGTGGCCCCCTGGGCCTGGCCGCCCGCGCCCTGGCCGCCGGGGGGGCCCGTGAGGGCTTCTTCGCCGGTGGTGGAGGACCCGTTGGCGGCCCTGCCCGCCTTCGCCGCCAGGGCCCTGGCGGCGGCTTGGGCGGCGCGTGTCCTGTCGATGGCGAGGGCGGAGGTCATGAAGTTGTGCCAGATGAGCGCGGGGAAGGTGCCGCCGAGCACGGGGCCGCCGTCGTACTGGGTGGTCATGGGGATGAGCTTGTTGGGGTAGCCCACCCACACGGCGACCGTGTACTTGGAGTCCCAGCCCACGAACCAGGCGTCGCCGTAGTTGGAGGTGGTGCCGGTCTTGCCCGCCGCGAACTGGCCCAGCGCGGCGGACCTGGCGGTGCCGTACTGGAGCACCGTTTCCAGCACGGAGGTCTCGGTGGAGGCGATCGAGGGGGGGAGCACGTAGCGGCTCTTCACCTGGTTGACGTCCCTGTGGGAGCCGTCTGGGAGGGCGGAGTAGGGGGAGGCCACTTCCTGGATGCCCACCGGCGCCCAGTCTTCGGCCAGGGTGCCCGACACCCGCCGGCCGTCGTGGGCGATGGTCTCGTAGGCGTGCGCCATGTCCAGGGGCGTGACCCCCACCTTCAGGCCGCCGATGGTCATGGCGGGGTTGGTGGAGATCGGCGTTGTGATGCCCATGCGATGAGCCAGGTGGGCGATCTTCCCGGTGCCCACGTCCAACCCCACTTCCGCGTAGATGGAGTTGTCCGAGTACGCCGTCGCCCCCGTGAGCGTGTTCTCGCCGGAGTACGCCCCTTCGTCGTTGTGCACGATGAACCGTTCGTGGCCGCCCGTGTGGGGCACCACGAATTCCTTCTGTTTGGACGCCCACACCGAGTCCGGCGAGATGCCGTCCTCCAGGGCTCCCGCCAGGTCGAAGGCCTTGAAGGAGGACCCCGGCTGGCGCTCCCCCTCGGTGGCCAGGTTGAAGGGGCTTTCGCTGTAGTTGCGTCCCCCCACCATCGCCCTCACCTCGCCGGTTGAGTTTTCGATCGCCACCAGCGCCGCGCTGGGATCCCCGGAGTAGGCCAGGTAGCCGTTGATCGCCTGTTCGGCCGCCCGCTGCAGTTCCAGGTCCAGGGTGGTCTTGATCCGCAGGCCCCCCTCGAAGGCCCGCCGGGCGCCGTAGCGTTCGATGATCTGCTGCTGCACCCAGCTGGTGAAGTAGCCCACGTCCACCCCTTCCACCGGTTCCTCCGTGGGGGCCTGCACGTTGGTGGCGGAGGGCAGGGGCTGGGCGAGGCTTTCCCGGAGCACCATGTGGCTGATGTAGCCCTGCTGGTGCATCTGTTCGAGCACCGTGTCCCGGCGCACCCTCGTCGCCTGGGGGTGGTTGGCGGGGTCGTAGGCGGTGGGGTCCTGGATGACGCCCGCCAGCAGCGCCGCCTCCGCGGGCTGGAGCTGTTCCACGCACAGGCCGTGGTTGGGCGTGCCGCAGCCCCGGTGGGCGGGTTCCCGGCCGAAATAGGTCTGGGCGGCCGACTCGATGCCGTAGGCGCCGTTGCCGAAGTAGATGGTGTTCAGGTAGGCCGTGATGATCTTTTCCTTCGACCACTTGTGCGCCAGCTGGTAGGCGAGGGCGGCCTCGCGCATCTTCTCGAAGATCGTGCGGTGCGACTGGGCCTGGAGGGCGTTCTTGATGAACTGCTCCTCGATCGTCGACGCCCCCTGCACGCCCCCCTGATGGAACACGTCCTGCACGAACGCCCGCGCGATCCCCCGCAGGTCCACCCCGGAGTTGCTCTGGAAGCGCTTGTCCTCGATGGAGATCACCGCCTCCTTGACCAGCTTGGGGATCTGCTGGGGCGTCACGATCACCCGGTTTCGCTGGCTAACCACCCCGATCGGCCGCCCCAGGTCGTCCACCACCACGGAGCTCCTGGCGTCCTTGAGGTCCGCGAATTCCCGCGTGAGGGAGGGCAGGTCCGAGGCCACGGCCACGAACATGCCGAAGGCGAAGGACAGGAGGCCGAGCATCAACACGGCGAAGAGGATCGCCAGGAACCGGACCCTCTTCATCCGCGGCCGGCCGTGGGCGGGCGCAGCTCCAAGCTCCACGGGGGGCGAGAGTCTAGCATTGGCCCGCCCATGCAGGACCCGCTTCACGCCCCCGCTCCCGCCACCGCCCCGGTCTCCGGGCCCCCCACCGCGCCCATCTCCGAGGCGGCGCTCGCGGCGGCCCGGCGCCTGTCGGAGGGCGCCGTGGACAGCCTGCCCGAGGGCGCGCTCGCGGAGCGGCTGAGCGCGGCCGAACGGGAGGGCCGTCAGCTGCGGGTGAAGCTGGGCATCGACCCCACCGCCCCGGACATCCACCTGGGGCACGCGGTGGTGCTGGGCAAGCTCCGGCGGTTCCAGGAGGCGGGCCACCGGGTGATCCTGATCGTGGGCGACTTCACCGCGCGCGTGGGGGACCCCTCCGGGCGCTCCACCCTGCGGCCCATGCTCTCCGAGGAGGAGATCCAGGCGAACGCCGCCACCTTCCAGGAGCAGGCCATGCGCATCCTCGACGACCGCTCCGACCGGCTGGAGGTGCGCCGCAACAGCGAATGGCTGGACATGGCGATGTCCGACCTGCTGGCGCTCACGCGCACCACCACCGTGGCCCAGCTGCTGGAGCGGGAGGACTTCGCCAAACGCTTCTCAGCCTCCCAGCCCATCTCCATCCTCGAGCTCCTCTATCCCCTCCTGCAGGGCT
>DATJVV010000011.1:0-4602 GCA_035501635.1 Solirubrobacteraceae bacterium
AGCGCTGACCCCCACCAAGGGCGGCGGCCCGACCGGCACCGGCAAGACCGGCGGTGGTGGC
Source organism: Solirubrobacteraceae bacterium (assembly GCA_035501635.1). Classification (GTDB taxonomy): domain Bacteria; phylum Actinomycetota; class Thermoleophilia; order Solirubrobacterales; family Solirubrobacteraceae; genus Palsa-744. The sequence goes on from DATJVV010000011.1 coordinate 62, forward strand.
GGCGAAGGCGAAGAGACCGAAGCCGGCGGCGCCCAGCAGCCGCTCCTGCTCGACACCGACGCCGCCGCCACCTACAACCCCTACAACTACCCCGAAAGCGAATTCGGCGACCCCAGCCAGGCGATCGACGGCGAAACCTCCACCGCCTGGACCGCCCAGGTCAACCCCGCCGTGGCCCCCAAGATGGCCGAGGGCCTCGCGATCGACCTGAAGACCCCGCGGAAGATCGCCTCCGTCACGCTCACCACCGCCACCCCCGGCATGACCGTCCAGGTCTACGGCGCCGATGGCGCCGCCCCCCCGAACTCGATCACCGACCCAGCCTGGAAGGGCCTCAGCGCCGCGCGCGAAGTCAAGAAGAAGACCACCTCCATCAAGCTCCACGCCGCCGGTCACGGTTACCGCTTCTACGTGCTCTGGATCAGCAGGGCCCCCATCTCCTCGGTCGGCAGCCCCCAGGCCCCCGGCCACGTGAGCGTCAACGAACTGGAACTGTTCGCGGCGAGGTAGCGCGGGTGCTCAGCGCGCGCTCTTGGCCTTGCGCCCGGCCTTCGCGGGCCGCCACACATCGTCAAGGAAGGCCGCGATCTCTTCGGTGAGCCGCTCGGGGCTGAGGCGCAGCTCGACCAGCGAATCGGCTTCGATCAGGCGCGCGTTCGGCAGCTCCTCGGCGAGCTGGCCGGCGTCGGAGAAGGGGTGCACGGGGTCGCGGCGGTGGCCGAGCACCAGCGCGGGCATCTGAAAGGTGCGCCGTTCGCTGCGGTGGGGGGCGATGCGCCCGAAGAACAGGCCCTGCAGCAGCGCCCCGCCCGGCCCGGGCTCCTGGCGGATCACGTCGAGCACCACGTTGCCGTAGTAGGGCAGCAGCCGCCGCGGCACCGCGCGGGCGCCACGCGCCACGAGCTTCATCGCCCGCTCGCCGAACGTGAGCGCCAGCAGGATCGGCGTGAACGTGACCGCGCTCGCCGGCAGCGCGTTGTCGAGCACCGGCATCTCGATCACCATCCCCCGCAGCCGCTCCGGCGCCCGCGCCGCCAGCTCCAGCGCGGTGTTCGCGCCAAGCGAGGTGCCCATCACCACCGCCTCCTCCAGCTGGAGGTGGTCCATCAGCGCGATCAGCTGCTCGGCGTATGTGCCCATCGAGTAGCGCCACATGTCCCGCGGACGATCCGATTCGCCGTGCCCCAGCAGGTCCACCGTGATCACCCGGTTGCCCCGCGCCGCCAGCGCCTTGGCCAGCGGCCGGTGCATCTTCTGGGAGAGCAGCAGCCCGTGCACGAGGATCAGCGGCCGGCACGCCTGCGCCGCGCCTCTGGAGGCCCTGGTCCGCCGGCCCGAGGCCGTCACAACCGCCGCCGGCCCGCCGCCGAACTCGGTGTAGGCGATTCGCTGCCCCTCGACCTCGAAGAAGGCCATTGCCTCAGGGTAGCTCGATAACACGGATCCGGGCGACGCCGTGTCCACCCGGATTCCGTGCCTCCCTCTCCGGGGCCGCCGATGACGTAGGCAGGTTGTCGTCACCGGCCGACCTGCACCAATAACCCGGACGAAGGCCAGAAGGTGCGCTAGGTTGTGGCGAAGATGGCAAGCAAGGCGCGCATCCTGGCGGGTGAGACCGTCGCGATCACCGGCGGAGCCCGGGGGATCGGCAGGGCCACCGCGCAGACGCTGGCGGGCAAGGGCATGCGGGTGGCGATCGGCGACCTCGACCTCGAGCTCGCGCGGCGCGCCGCCGCGGAGATCGGCCCCACCGCCACCGCCCTGGAGCTCGACGTCACCGACCGGGACTCCTTCACGGCCTTCCTGGACGGCGTGGAGGAGAGCCTGGGTCCTCTGGACGTGCTGGTCAACAACGCCGGCATCATGCCCGTGGGCCCGTTCGTCGACGAGGACGACGCCACCGCCCGGCGCATGGTCGACATCAACGTCCACGGCGTGATCCTCGGCATGAAGCTCGCCCTCGCCCGCATGATCCCCCGCGATCGCGGCCACATCGTGAACATCTCCTCCCAGGCCGGCAAGTTCGGCGCCCCCGGCGGGGCCACCTACTCGGCCACCAAGCACGCCGTGGTGGGCCTCACCGAGGCGGTCCGCGGCGAGCTGCGCCTGATGGGCGCCGACATCCGCCTCAGCTACGTGATGCCCTTCGTGGTCGACACCGAACTCGGCGGCGGCCTCGGGCAGGCCCGCGGCATGAAGACCCTGCGGCCCGCCGACGTCGCCGAGGCGATCCTCGACGCCCTCCAGCACGGCACCGTCGACGTGTGGGTGCCCAAGTCCGCCAAACGCACCATCGTCTTCGGCTCCCTGCTCCCCCGCCGTCTCTCCGAGCCGATGGCCCGGCTGATGAAAGCCGACAGGGTCCTCGCCGGCGCCGATCCCCACGCCCGCCGCGACTACGAACTGCGCGCCGCCGCCTCCGAGCCCGCGCTCACCGAGGGCTCATCCCCCGCGCAGCGCGAGACCCGGGTGCGCATCGCCGAGAAGACCGGCTCCTGAGCCTCCGCTCAGCTCGCGAGCCACTCGGCGATCAGTCCGCCGATCTCCGCGCCCTTGTCCTCCTGCAGGAAGTGGCTCGCCCCCGCGATCGTCCGCGGGGCCTCCCGCCCGATCGCCGCCGCGAAGCGCTCGCCCGTGGCCAGCGGCAGGATCGGGTCCGAGTCGGCCCACAGCATCAGCGTCGGCCGCCGGTCCTCCCGCAGGGCCTCCAGCACCCGCGCCCCCGCCCGCGCGCCCGGCGAGTCGGGCGTCTGGGGGATCAGCAGCGGAAAGGCCCGCGCCCCCGCCTTCGCGGCCGGGCTCGGGTAGGGGGCGTCGTAGGCCGCGATCACCGCGTCGCCCGGATCCTCGTGGCAGGCGCCCCGCACCAGCATCCCGATCGGCAGGTCCTCCGTGCGCTCCACGAAGTCCCGGAAGGCGATCCACGCGTCGGTCATCCGCTGGTGGCCCGTGAACAGCCCCGTGTCCAGGATCGCGATCCGCGCGATCCGCTCCGGGTGCTCCACCGCCAGGCGCAGCCCGATCGGCCCGCCCCAGTCGTGCACCACAACCGTGGCGTCCCGCAGATCCAGGTCCTCCAGCAGCGTCGCCGCCAGCTCGCTGTGGCGGTCGTAGCTGTACCAGCCGATGTCCGTGGGCTTGTCCGAGCGCCCGAACCCCGCCATGTCCGGCGCGATGCAGCGAAAGCCCGCGTCCCGCACCGGCACCAGCACCTTGCGCCACAGAAACGACCAGGTGGGCTCCCCGTGCACGAACACCACCGGCCGACCCTCCCCCTCGTCGATGTGCGCCAGCCGCAGACCCCCCACCGCGCGGTACACCGGCGCGAACGGGAATTCCGGCAGGTCCGCCAGCGCCTCCTCTGGCGTGCGCACGAAGTCGGTCACCGCGGCGCATCCTACATGCGGTCACCGCCGCGCATCCACATGCGTGATGTTCGGCACATGCGTTAGGCTCGTGCCGTGCATTCGCTCGCCCTCGCCCTCGCGCCGGTCATCGCCGCGGAGAAGAGCAAAGTCCCGTTCTACGTCGCGGGCGGCCTGCTGGTGGTGTGGGCGCTGACCGTATCGCTCGCCCTGGGCATGCGCAAACCGGACTTCCCGTTCGGTCCCGCCGGCGAGCGCGCGGTGATCGCGGTCACCGTCGTGCTGGTCCTCGCCGCCGCGTCCATGGCGGTTGTCACATCCGGGCCGCCCAGCAAGTCGAGTGCCTCGGCGAGCGTCTCCACCGCCGGCACCGGCGAAGCCGCGGCGAAATAGGCCTCCCAGGGCTCCTTGCGCCCGTGGATCGCCTCGTCGCCGCGGGCCGCGGCGCGGGCCAGAGCCACCGCCAGGGCGGCGCAGAGCGTCATGAACGACGCCGCTAGGACGACCGGCACGACAGGCATGGATCGGATCTCCTCATAGCCCTCGTTCTCCTAAACGTCCACTCAACCCGAAGGTTGGCCATGGACGTTCTCACATCCCCCAGACAGCGCCCACGTCTCGGCCTTCTCTCGGGCGCGAAACACTCCGGCAGGTCCGCAATACTTTTCGACGCCGATCAACCGACACGAGAGGATCAGCCCATGGACGTACTGGCGAGGCTCGACCACGCAAGACGGGAGCACGACGTGCTCCAGCACCCCTTCTACCAGCGCTGGAGCGCCGGTGAGCTGCGCGCCGGCGAGCTGAGCCTCTACGCCGACCAGTATCGCCATGCCGTCCTCGCCCTCGCCGAGGCCTCCGCCCGCGCGGCCGCCCAGGCCGGCCCCGAGCACCGCCCGGGCCTCGAGCGCCACGCCGCCGAGGAGGCCGACCACGTGCGCCTGTGGGACCGCTTCGCCGCCGAGACCCGGATGCGCAAGGCCGAGAGCGCCCACGCTCCCGCCGACCCCACCGCCGGCGCTCCCCTCGACCAGACCGCCCACTGCGCAACCGCCTGGACCGCCGGCGAGGACCTGCTGGAGCGCCTCGCGGTCCTCTACGCGATCGAGGCTTCCCAGCCGGAGATCTCCGCCACCAAGCTCGAGGGCCTCGTGCACCGCTACGGCTACACCCCCG
>DATJVV010000012.1:0-4018 GCA_035501635.1 Solirubrobacteraceae bacterium
GGCGTCCGGCCGAAGAGAACGTTCAAAGAAAAGGGGGGGCCCGCGCGCGGGCGCGCGCGCCCGCGCGGGCCCCCCGGACGAGAAGAACTATTCCTCACCCCATCGAGATCCCCGGAGATCTCCCCGGCCCCGAGATCCAGGCTTCTCCCCGCCCCGCGAGATCCCGTAGCTTGGCGCGTAGGCTGTCCAGCGTGTCCAGCGACGAGGAGGCCAAGGAGGGCGAGCGGGAGGCCAACGATGGCGGACAGACGCTCACCTTCGACGAGGAGCTGCTGCTGTGGCTTGGCGACGAGCCGCCGGACGTAAGGGCCGCGGACGCTGGGCGCATCCACGACATCGCCGGGGAGCTCGCGCAGGGCTTCGACGCGCTCGCGGGGATAGGGGCGGCTGTGACGGTGTTCGGCTCAGCGCGCACGTCCCCCGAGCATCCCCACTACGAGCTGGTGCGCGAGCTCGGGCGCTGTCTGGCGCGGTCGGGCTACGCGGTGATCACGGGCGGCGGAGGCGGCCTGATGGAGGCGGCCAACCGCGGCGCGCGAGAGGCGGGCGGGCGCTCGATCGGCTGCAACATCGAGCTGCCCCACGAGCAGCGGCTCAACGCCTACGTGGACACGGGGCTGCGCTTCAAACACTTCTTCGCGCGCAAGGTGATGTTCGTGCGCTACGCCTCGGCGTTTGTGATCGCACCCGGCGGGTACGGCACGCTCGATGAGCTCTTCGAGGCGCTCACGCTGATCCAGACCGAGACGATCAGGCACTTCCCCGTGCTGCTGCTCGGGGGCGGCGAGTGGGAGGGGCTCGTGGAGTGGCTGCGCGAGCGGGCGCTGGCGGACGGGCGCATCGACGCCGGCGACCTCGCGGTGCTGCGGGTGGTGGAGCGCCCGGAGCAGGTGTGCGCGATCATCGATGTGGCGCGCCGGCGCCAGCGTGAGCACGAGCGGCGGGCGCGGCGGCGGCGGCTGTGAAGCTAGGAATCGCGGGCGATGCCGCGGCGCATGCGATGCACGGCGCGCAGCTCGCGCACGTCCTCGTCCACGCGCGCGAGTGGGCCGGTCGCGCCGTGGGCGCCGAGCAAGTCGGTGGGCAGGCGGTGGCGCACGAGCTCGCCGGCGATCGCGTCCACCCGCTCGGCGCCGGCTCCCGGCCGGGAGCTCACGGCACGGGCGAGGCGTTCGCCTTCGAACAGCAGGCCCACGCCGTCGTCCACCGCCCAGCCGCCGGGCAGGCTGCCCTCGCGCACGGCCGCGAGGTACACGGGCAGGCGCTCGGGCTCGCCGTCGGCGTGCACGCTCAGGGAGCCCTCGAGCAGGCCGAGGCCGGCGAGCGGCTCGGGGGGGCCGCTTGAGCGGGTGATGCCGCCCTGGAACCAGCACATGGCGCCGGCGCTGATGCCGGCGAGCACGACGCCCTCGCGCCAGGCGCGGATCAGCAGGCGGTCGAGGTGGTGGGCGCGCCAGATGGCCAGCAGGTTGCGCATCGAGCCGCCGCCCACGTAGAGGACGTCCTGGGAGAGGACGGTGTCGCGCAGCGAGCGGCGCAGGTCGCGCAGGCGAAACAGGGAGAGGTGCTCGGCCACGCAGTGACGGTCGGCGAAGCGGGCCTGGAAGGCGTTGATCTGGGCGCCGGTGTCGCCGGAGGCGGTGGGCAGGAAGAGGATGCGGGGCTCGCGGGCGTGAGCGTTGTCGCGGCCGGCGCGCAGACGTCGGGCTCCAAGCTCGAGCACGAAGTCGTCGAGCAGGGGGTTGCCCGGCTCCATCGTGAAGCCGCCGCCGCCCATCGCAAATATGATGCGGCGCTCGAGCGGCGCCTCGGCCTCGGTGGGGGGATGGCTCACGCGGCCACGCCGACGCGCGGGGCGCGGGCGACCTCTTCGCCGGCCGACCGCGCGTCCATGTGGCTCTGCGCGCCCAGCCGGACCACTTCGAGCGGGAACTCGGTTACGGAGCGCCCGGCGGGCTGGACGCGGTAGGCGCCGGCGTGCCGGCGGGAGGACACCACGCGCTCCAGGAGGGTGCCCCGGAAGTGCAGGGCCACGCCGTCGTCGGCGGCGAAGCCCGGGCGCATGCCGTCGCCCACGAAGCGGTGGTACTCCACGCGACGGTCGGGCTCGGCGTCGTAGTGCACGCAGTTGGAGTAGGGCAGCAGGCCCAGGCCGCGCACGCGGCGCGGGGCGCCGTGGAAGGCCGAGAGGGCCTCCGCGAACCAGCACAGGGACCCGGCGGAGGGGCCGCAGAGCACCACGCCCGCCCGCCACGCCGAGCGCAGGATGGCGTCCAGGCCGTAGGCGCGCCAGGCGCCGAGCATCGACACCACGTTGCCGCCGCCCACGTAGATGAGGTCCTGGGCGAGCAGGTGGGAGGCGAGATCGTCCTCCACGCCGCTGGTGCCCTGGTCGCGGCGGAAGAGGGACACGTGGGAGGCGTCGCAGGTGGGGGCGAAGCGGCGGTAGAAGCGCACCACGTAGTGATCGGCGTCGCCCGAGGCCGTTGGCAGGAAGCAGACGCGGGGGCGCTCGCGGCCGGTGAGGGAGAGCACGTAGTCGTCCAGCGCCGAGGAGGATTTCTCCATCGAGAAGCCCCCTCCGCCGAGGGCCACGATCTGTGGCGTGCGTGATGGTGGCGATTGGCTGCTCATCGACACGGTCCCCAACGAGAGCTCCCTATAGGTGAAGAGAATGATCGCCCGCAAGCTTGTCCGGGCGTATGGACCGGCGTTTGAGATTCGCGGGCGGGGATCTGGACATCCGCGCACATCCCGCGGGCGCCGCCCGGCGGGGGTCTCAGGGAATCTTCAGCCTCTTCACACGCTGCTCATACGGCGAGGGACGACCGTTGGGCGCCATGAGCACCAGCGAGCACGCCTACGCGGGCGACAGCGGCCGGCGATCCCCCGCGAGCGTGCCGGGGGCCCTGGCGGCGGCGGCGGGCACGGCGCGGGTGCAGCTCACCGCGCTGCTGGTGCTGAGCGGGGTGCTGAATCTGTGGGCGCTGAGCCGCAACGGCTGGGCGAACCTCTACTACAGCGCGGCGGTGCGCTCGATGAGCGCCAGCCGGCACGACTTCCTGTTCGGCTCGATGGACAGGGCGGGGCTGATGACGGTGGACAAGCCGCCGCTGGCCCTGTGGGTGCAGGCGCTGTCGGTGCGGGTGTTCGGCTATCACCCGCTGGCGGTGCTGGTGCCGCAGGCGCTGATGGGGATGGCGAGCGTGGCGCTCGTGTACGACCTCGTGCGCCGGCGCTTCGGCGGTTTCGGCGGCTTCGTGGCGGGGGTGGCGCTGGCGGTCTCGCCGATCGCCGTGGCGGTCTCGCGCCACAACAACCCGGATGCCCTGCTGGTGCTCTGCGGCGTGGCGGCGCTGTGGTGCGCGTTGCGGGCGTTGGAAGGAGTCGGCGCGCGCTGGCTGGCGCTGGCTGGGGTGTGCGTGGGGCTCGGCTTCGAGGCGAAGATGGGGGTGGCGCTGATGGTGGTGCCGGGGATCGTGGCGGCGTGGCTGTGGATCGCCCCGCGCGGTCGCCGGCGGGCGCTGGCCGAGCTGCTGGGCTTCGGCGCCGGCGCGCTGGTGGTGGGCGGCGCCTGGGCGGGGCTGGTGGAACTGACGCCCGCGTCGGCGCGGCCGTGGATCTCGGGCACGAGCGGCAATACGGTTTGGGAGCTGATCACCCGGTACAACGGGGCGGGCCGGCTGGACGGGCAGACGGGCGGGCCGGCGGGGGGCGGGGGCAACATGTTCGGGGGCACACCGGGACCCCTGCGCCTGCTGAACTCGGCCCTCGGGGGCCAGGCCGGCTGGCTGCTGGGTTTCGCGCTGGTGGGCGGCCTGGCGGTGCTGATCGCGTGCCGGCTGCGCCGAGGTGACGCGCGCAGCGGCTGGCTGCTCACGGTGGGGGGCGCGTTCGTGTCCACCGCCGTGGTGTTCAGCGAGGCCAGGGGCATCTTCCATCCCTACTACGTCTCTCTGCTGGCCCCCTTCGCGGCCGCCCTCACCGGCGCCGGCGCGGCACAGCTGCGCAGGCGCTC
>DATJVV010000013.1:0-2714 GCA_035501635.1 Solirubrobacteraceae bacterium
TCATCGCCGCCCAGTCCATCGGCGAGCCCGGCACCCAGCTCACCATGCGCACCTTCCACACCGGCGGCGTCGCCGGCGCGGACATCACCCACGGCCTGCCCCGCATCGTGGAGCTCTTCGAGGCACGCAAGCCCAAGGGCCTCGCCAAGATCGCCGAGCAGGACGGCAGGGTATCCATCGAGGAGACCGAGAAGGCCCTCACCGTCACCATCACCGACCAGTCAGGCGAAGAGCACAAACACGCCTTCCCCCGCCGCACCCGCCTGTTCGTGTCCGCCGGCGAGAACATCGAGGCGGGCCGCCAGCTCAACGAGGGCTCCCTCTACCCCCACGAGCTTCTCGCCATCCGCGGGCGCACCGAGACCGAGCAGTACCTCGTGAAGGAGGTCCAGGAGGTCTACAAATCCCAGGGCGTGGACATCAACGACAAGCACATCGAGCTCATCGTCCGCCAGATGCTCAAGAAGGTGAGGGTGGCCCAGAAGGGCGACACCGACTACCTGCCCGGCCAGTTCGTGGATCGCTTCGAGTTCGCCAAGGTCAACGACGAGCTCGGGGGGAAGGGCGGGGAGACGGCCCAGTTCGAAGACATCATCCTGGGCATCACCAAGGCGTCCCTGAACACCGACTCCTTCCTCTCCGCCGCCTCCTTCCAGGAGACCACCAAGGTGCTCACCGACGCCGCCCTGGAGGGCAAGACCGATCGGCTGAACGGCCTCAAGGAGAACGTCATCATCGGCAAGCTCATCCCCGCCGCCACCGGCCTCACCCGCTACCGCCGCATCGAGATCGAGCCCTCCGAACCCCTCCCCCGCGCCATCGACGACGTGGGCCTCCTCGACCAGGACGAGATCGCCGCCGAGCTCGGCCTGGCGGACGGGGAAACCATCGGCTACGGCCAGGAGTTCGACGCCGACCTCGCCTCCCTGGAGAAGATCGGCGCCGGCGCCTCGGACCCCGGCTTCGTGGAGGAGCTCGCCGACCTCGAGGTGCCCGACGAGGGCTCCGAGTAGCCCCAGCCCTCAGAGCCCCCTCAAGCCGCCAGCCGCTCGCGAGCCCAGCCTGCGAGCCCAGCCACTCAACAGCAGCGCCTCCTCACGCCCCAGCCCCCGTGTGGCGTTCGTCTGCACCAGCAGCGTGGCCGCCTCCCGTCGCCGCGCCCAGCGGTGGCACTCCTCGTCGAAGGAGTCGTCCACCCACGCCAGCTCTCTGCCTCCCGCGTGCCTCTCGATGGCGTCCAGCTTCCAGTGCGCGTTCGCCGACCGCCTCATGCCCCCACGTCGGAAGCTCAGGTGCGGAAGTCCTCGCGGCAGCCCCAGCAGGTGGGGGAGGTATTCGTCCGCCTTCTCCTCCCACCCGCTCGCCCACACCAGCTCGAAGTCCTCCTGGAGCTCCATCAGCTCCGCCGCGGCCTCGTGCGAGAGGTAGTGGGGAACACCATCGATCGAGTGAACCGATCCCACCGGCGCCTCTCTCCGGTGATCCTCCGCCGACGCCCCCTCCGTGTGCGCCTCCCGCTTGGCGCTCGTCCCCAATCCGTGCCACGCCAGACCCTCGGGAAAGCCGAACAACGAGATCACCCCGTCGATGTCCACCATCAACAGCGGCTTCAGCCCGTTCCCGGGCAGGGCCTCTTTAGCTTCCATACAGGTTCCCCTCGCTAATCTGCCGCCATCCAGCCCGGTCAGTAAAGCACCGGCCCCCGGCTGTCGATCAGCTCGCAGACCCCTCATGGCCCTCACCCTCGGCATCCTCCTCGCCCTCCTCTGCGCCTTCGCGGCCAACCTCGGCTTCTTCTACAAGCACCGCGGCGCCACCTCCGCTCCCCCCGTCCAGGTCGCCCATCCCCTGCGCTCCGCCCGCCTGCTCTTCGCCTCCCGCTGGTTCGCCCTCGGCATGCTCGTGGCCACCGCCAGCTGGGCCCTCCACGTGGCCGCCATGGCCCTCGCTCCCATGTCCGTGGTCCAGGTGTCCCTCGCCGCCGGCGTTGTCTTCATCGCCGTCATGGCCGACCGCATGTTCGGCTTCCGCGTGGGCCCCCGCCAGTGGCTCGGCCTCTGCCTCACCGCCCTCGGCCTCGTGATCCTCGCCCTCAGCCTCCCCGCCGTCCACGGACCCCACTCCCAGTTCTCCCAGGCCGCCATGATCTCCTTCGAGGCCGCCCTCTTCGGCTTCGGCGCCCTGCTCATCATGGGCCCCCGCATGGGCGGTCCCGCCCACCATCACGCCGTCATGCTCGCCGCCGCCGCCGGCATCCTCTTCGGCGTCTCCGACACCTCCATCAAGGCCCTCACCGGCATCGTCTCCGCCCACGGTCCCCTCGCCCTCCTTCTGAGCCCCTGGCTCCTGGTGGCCGCCCTCGCCTCCGTGATCGCCTTCTACGCCTCCGCCCGCGCCCTCCAGGACGGAGACCCCGTGCCCGTCATCGCCGTCACCGGCACCGCCGCCAACATCGCCGGCATCGCCGGCGGCATCCTCGTCTTCGCCGACCCCCTCTCCACCAGCCCCCTGGGGGTGGCCCTCGAGGCCCTCGCCTTCCTCCTGGTCATCCTCGCCTCCGCCCTCATGCCCGCACCCGTGCGTTCTGCCCGCATCGCCCCCTCCCCCTCGGGCGCTTCCGCGTAGGTCTCCCCAGCCGTCACGGCTTTGGGGAGGCCGTGATGAGTGTTTCGTTTGGGGGGGCCCGCGCGTGCGCGCGCGCCCGCGCGCGGGCC
>DATJVV010000014.1:0-4238 GCA_035501635.1 Solirubrobacteraceae bacterium
CAGCAGCTCGTCCACACGATCCGCGACCGCTACATCCCGGCAGCGGGGTTCCCGCGCTCGGACCTCGCCTACCTGACGGGCGCGCCCGCCTTCGGCGTCGACTTCACGGCAAAGGCCTACGACGCGTTCCCGTGGCTCGTCCTCGCCGTGCTCGTGATCACCTACCTCGTGCTGCTGCGCGCCTTCCGCTCGGTCGTGCTGCCGCTGAAGGCGGTGCTGATGAACCTGATCTCGGTGAGCGCCGCCTACGGCGTGCTCGTGCTCGTCTTCCAGCACGGCGCGGGGAACGCCCTCGGCTTCGAGAGCACTCCCCAGATCGAAGCGTGGATCCCGATCTTCCTGTTCGCGACGATCTTCGGCATCTCGATGGACTACGAGGTGTTCCTGCTCTCGCGGATGCGCGAGGAGTGGGACCGCGGCCACGACAACGAGCGGGCGGTGGCCTACGGCCTGGAGCACACCGGGCGGATCATCACGGCGGCGGCGATCATCATGATCGCGGCCTTCTCGGGCTTCATGACGGGCAGGTTCGTGGGCCTGCAGGAGTTCGGGGTGGGCCTGGCGGCGGCGATCCTGATCGACGCCACGATCGTGCGGGCGCTGCTGGTGCCGGCGGTGATGAAGCTGCTCGGACAATGGAACTGGTACCTGCCCGAACGGGTGCGCCGAGCGATGCGCCTGAAGCAGCCCGGCCGGGGCGGGCGCCGGGAAGCGCAGCCGGAGGGGGCGGGGTAGGGCGGGCAGGCAGGCGGCTCACGGCCGGGCCTCGAGCACGATGTTGAAGGGAGTCTCGGCGACGCGGTTGACGCGGGTGAAGCCGCCTTCGTTGAGCACCTGGGTGAGACGCCGCTCGCCGGCCTGGGCGCCGAGCGCGAGACCCACCTCCTGGCTGAGGGAGGCGGGGGTGCAGAGCATGGTGGAGCCGCCATAGAAGATGCGTCCGACGGGGTTGAGGTTCTCCTCGATGGCGTCGCCGGCGAGAGGCTCCACGACCATCCAGGTGCCGTCCGGGGCGAGCTGCTCGCGCACGTGAGCGGCGGCGCCCGCGGGGTCGCCCATGTCGTGGAGGGCGTCGAACACGCACACGAGGTCGAAGGGTCCGCCGGTGAAGTCCTTGGCGGAGGCGACCTCGAAGCTCACGCGATCGGCGACCCCGGCGCGGTCGGCGGCGGCGCGGGCGGCCTGCACGGAGCCGTCGTGGTAGTCCGAGCCCACGAAGCTAGAGGCGGGGAACGCCTGGGCCATCAGGATCGTGGAGGCGCCGTGGCCGCAGCCGATGTCCGCCACGCGGGCGCCCCCGGAGAGCTTCTCCAGGACGCCCTCCAGGGCGGGCAGCCAGGCGTCCACGAGGCTCGCCAGGTAACCGGGCCGGAAGAAGCGCTCGGTGCCGGCGAACAGGTCGTGGTGGTGCTCGTGCCAGCCAAAGCCCTCGCCGGAGCGAAAGCGCTCGGCGATGTGGGGCTCGTCCTTGATGGTGGCGGCCACGAGCTGGAAGGCGCCGGGGATGAAGGCGGGGCTGTTTTCGTCGGCGAGGGCCATGGCCTGCTCGGGCGGCAGCGTGAAGGTTCCCGCCTGGGCGTCGTACTCGACATAGCCGCTGGCGGCCTGCTGGCAGAGCCACTCGCGCACGTAGCGCTCGCGGCAGTCGGTGCGCTCGGCGAGCTGCGCGGAGGTGACGGGCTCGCCGTCGGCCATCGCCTTGTAGAGGCCGAGCTTGTCGCCGATCAGGACCAGAGGCGTTGTGATGGCCGCGCCCAGGTCGCCCACAAACTGGCCCATGAACCGCTCGAGCTTGGCCTCGTCGATGTCTCTTGCGCTCATCGTGTGTTCCTCCCTTTCGGTTTGGTTCTTGGGGTGGTGGGCGCCGCCGGCGTGCCACGGCTCTCCAGCGAGACCAGCCAGGCGTCGATGGCCGCGAACAGGGCCGCGTGACCACGGTCGAAGCCGAGCAGGCGCTCGAGCAGGAGGCCCTCGTTGAACTGCATGACCAGCGCCGCGCAGGCCTCGGCCGGGAAGGCGCTCTGATCGAGTCCGTACTCCTCGATCGCCTGGGCGAGCGCGTTTCCGAGCACCGTCCGCCACTGGCCGGTGATCTCGCGCAGACGCTCGCGCAGCTCGGGTCTGTTCCAGGCGAGCGCCTGCAGCTCGGCCCACATCTTGGGAAAGCCCGAGTCGAGGTCCTGCTCGACGAAGCCCATGGCGGTGCGCCACTTCTCGATGAAGGGGCCATCGCTCCCGTACAGCGCGCGCTGGCGCTCCAGGATGCGTGCGCTGAAGCGTTCGAGGGTTTGCAGCAGGAGCTCGTCGACGGAGCCGAAGTAGTAGTGCACGAGGCCGTGGTTCTGGCCGGCCTCGCGGGCGAGCTGGCGGGTGGAGACGCCCGCGGCGCCCTCCCGGATGAGCAGGCGCTCGGCGGCGTCGAGGAAGGCCTGGACGTTGGTCTGCCTCACGGAGGGGCTCTCCCCCACCTCCGGCGCGCTCCTGGCCCGCGCGGTCTTGGCGATGATCTTAGTCATATGACTAAGACGGTAGACTAAGGCACGCGCACACGCATGTCAAGGCCCCGCTCGACGGCGGTTGGCCCGCGGGGATGCTCGTCGGCAGCCCGCGGGCGTGCGGGCCACCTTTTCCGGCGGGAGAACGAGACGCCGAGCGTCCGTGACGGACACAAGATCGATAGTGACGAAGAGTCCGAAATTCAAGATTACGTCATGATCAGCCGAACAGCTGGTTGTGGGCGAGCCCCCGGACGAGAACGAGCGGCTGCGAGGAAAGGCAAGGCGAGGGACGCTCGATGGACTCCAAGCGCTCGAAGGCGAGGCTCCCGCTCTCGGCGAACAGGCCGGCGCGGAGCGGCGAATGCCCACGCACCCCCTGCATCGGACAGCGCGGGATACGGCGAGCGGCCATCAGAACACAAGAGGCATGAGGTTCTTGCTTCGCGTGATCAGGGGACGGCGGTGAGGATTAGGACGCACGGTCCTCAGTGACGAGCGCCCGACGCGCCCTCCCGCGCCGCGCCCGCCAGGGCGAGAGCCCACGACCGCGACGTGATCCAGCCCGCGATGATTTAGGAGGGCGGCCACCTCGGTGGCCCAATCCGGGGGCGCGAAGGAGCTTGGCGGGGACTGACCCCGCCTCTCCGAGACGCGTGAGGTGCTCTGCGTCGATTTGCCCGGCCCGTCTCGCTGATCCGAGAGGAGCTCCGCGCGGTGGCTCTCAGCGCGCTGTCGTGGCGGCGGCTTCGCTCTCTCTGGCGCGCCGGTAGGCCGGACGCTCGCGCAGGCGCGCGACATAGGCTTTGAGATCCGGCGAGACGTCCTCGGGAAAGCCCGCCCTCTCCGGGATGGACAGAGCGGTGGCGACGAGGACATCCGGTACGCCAAAGCGCTCGCCAACGAGGTGCTCGCAGCCCAGGAGCGCCTGCGCAACCGCGTCCGCGGCCGCGACGAAACGTGCGCGCGCCTTGGCAGAGCGATCGGGATCGCTTTCGCGGAAGATGGCCGCCTCGATGAGAGGCGGCTCGAGCTCGGCGGGCGCGAAGCACGACCACTGGTAGGCGAGCGCCCGCTCGTGGGTGCCCAGCGGGGGCAGCAACCCGGCCTGAGGGTGCAGGTCGGCGAGATGAAAACAGATGGCTGTCGACTCGAACACGAAGCCCTCGTCGTCCTCCAGCACGGGTACGCGGCCGAGGGGATGGCGCGCGCGGTGCTGCTCGCCGCTGCCTTCCTCCCAATCCATGAGCGTGAGCTCATAGGGCGCCCCGATCTCCTCCAGCGTCCACAGCGCCCGGATCGGACGTCCTGCGTATTCGCGGTGGTAAATGCGGAGCATGCCGGAACCATATCCGCCCAGCGGTTGCGGGGCGACCCTCATCCACAACGCATCCCGACTACTCGCAGCAGTCGACCGCGTCTCGCACAACCTCGCCTCAGACCCACACCAGACCCCGGCACTCCGCACCCGCGACAGCCCAATCCGACCTGGGGCGCCCCCTGTTGATCAGCCCGAGACCCCATCCCCTTCAGCCTCTGGCACCTGGACAGCTTCGACCTGCCCCAGAACCACACCCACAACCAACCTCAACATAATCCGGAAGTTCGCATAACTCGCGTTATGTTGAAATCAACATAACGCATGGAAGCCCAGAACTCCATCCGTGATTCTCGCGATGGGAAGCATTGATCTCGCGGCGAACTCGTCCGGGGTTGCAAGCTCCAGCAGCACACTGGAGCGTC
>DATJVV010000015.1:0-4813 GCA_035501635.1 Solirubrobacteraceae bacterium
GCCGGCGCCCAGGTCGTGCCCCCCGGCACCGCCCTCTCCACCGGCCTTGCCCCCTCCGCTCTGCTGATGCCCGCCGACGGCGCCCTCGCGTCCGGGGAGAGCGCCGAGGAGCGCGCTCGCCGCCGGCGCATCCGCTGGGCCATCGCCGGCGGCTGCGTCTTCGCCCTCGTCGCCGTCGCGCTCGTCCTGTTCCTGCCCTCCTCCCCCAGCCAGGTCACCGTCGCCAACGTCACCGGCCAGCGCGAAGCCTCCGCCGCCGCCACCCTGCGCGCCGGCGGCCTCGTTCCCGTCGTCACCTACGCCGCCAGCGCCACCGTCGCCAGCGGCGTGGTGATCGGCCAGAATCCCCCCGCCGCCACCACCGCGACGAAGGGCTCGCGCGTCACCATCGTCGTCTCCAGCGGGCCCGCCAGCTCCGCCGTGCCCGACGTCACCGGCCTCACCGCCTCCCAGGCCAACGCCAAGCTCAAGGCCGCCGGCTTCAAGCCCACCATCGAAACCCAGCCCTCCACCACCGTCGCCAACGGCCGCGTGATCGCCACCGACCCTCCCGCCGAAACCGAGGTTCGCGCCGGCGCCTCCGTGCGGGTGCTGGTCTCCGGCGGCCCCGCCGAGACCTCCGTGCCCGACCTCGTCGGCCAGACCCGCGCCGCCGCCGAAGGCACCCTCACCAACGCCGGGCTCACGGTCGGCACCGTCACCCAGCAGCCCTCCGGCGAACAGAGTCCGGGGACGGTTCTCGAACAGTTCCCCGCCGCCGGCTCCTCCCTGCCCGACGGCGGCAAGGTCGACCTCACCGTCGCCCAGGCCCCCAGCGATGTCCCCGTCCCCGACGTCGTCGGCCAGAACGAGGCCGAGGCCTCCGCCGCCCTCGGCCGTGCCGGCTTCACCCCCAAGGCAACCACCCAGACCACCACCGAAGCCTCCCTTGTCGGCCTCGTCCTCGCGCAGAAGCCGGCCGCCGGCCACAACGCCCGCAAGGGCTCCACCATCACGATCGCCGTGGGCGCCCTCGGACCCCAGACCACCCCCACCACCACTCCGACCACCACCACCACGCCCACCACCGCCAGCCCGCCGGCCGCGCCACCCACTCCATGAGCTCCCTCACCGTCGCCCTCCTCGCCGGCGGGCCCTCCTCCGAGCACGAGGTCTCCCTCGCCTCCGCGGCGGCCATCCGCGAGGGCCTGCAAGCCGCCGGCCACCGCGTGCTCGCGATCGAGATCTCCCGCGAGGGTCACTGGCACCATGAGGGCGAGCCCGTCGTCCTGCACCCCGGCGCGGGCCTGCTCGGCGCCGACGTCGCCTTCGCCGCCCTGCACGGACCGCTCGGCGAGGACGGCGTCGTCCAGGGCGTCCTCGAGACTCTCGACGTCCCCTATGTCGGCGCCGGCGTGGCCGCCTCGGCCGTCTGCATGGACAAGGTCCTCTTCAAGCGCCTGCTCGCCACCGCCCACCCGCCCCTGCCCCAGGTCGACCATCTCGGCGTGCGCGAGGCCCGCTGGCACGCCGAACGCGAACAGGTTCTCGCCGACCTGCGCCGCCTCGGCCTGCCCGTGTTCGTCAAGCCCGCCCACCTCGGCTCCTCGGTCGGCATCGTCAAGGTCGCCCATGCCGCCGAGCTGCCCCGGGCGCTGGAGGGCGCCTTCGCCCACGACGAGCTCGCCATCGTCGAGGCCATGGCGCCCGGCATCGAGGTCGAGTGCGCCATCCTCGGCCTCTCCCCGGCCGAGGCCGCCGCCGGCGAGCCCGCCCTGGCCTCCGAGCCCGGCGAGATCTCCTTCCCCGGCGAGTTCTACGACTACACCGCCAAGTACACCCCCGGCGGCATGGACCTGCTGATCCCCGCCCGCATCTCGACCGCCGCTCGCGCTCGCGTGCGCGAGCTCGCCCTGCGCGCCTTCGCCGAGGTCGCCTGCGAGGGGCTCGCCCGCGTGGACTTCTTCGTCGACGGCGACTCCGTGCTCGTCAACGAGCTCAACACCATGCCCGGCTTCACTCCCACGAGCGTCTACGCCAAGCTGCTGGCCGCCAGCGGCGTCTCCTACGCCGAGCTGCTGGAGCGCCTCTGCCGCCTGGCCATCGAAAGCCACGCCGCCCGCGCTAGGAGAACAGGGTGACCTCCGAGATCTCCGCCGCTTCCCGTCCCGGCGGCAGCCCCACGATCCACACCAGGTAGTAGCGGAACGCTTCGTCCCCCGGGTCGCTCAGCCCGATCGTGCTCGAGCGCCCCACCGTGCGCGCCGGCGCCACCTGCCGCCAACCCCGCTGCGTCAGCGACGTCCCGTTCCCGTATTCGAGACTTTCCTGGATCTGCTGTGCCGCGTAGATCTCCGCCCGGAACCCCGGCGTCGGCGTCATGATCGAGACCGCCCGCGCCTTCACCCCCGGTGCCGCGTCCAGGTAGAAGCCGAGGCCGGGCTTGCTCCCCAGCGTGCCTTCCACGTAGTGCTCGGTGCTCCAGCTCGTGTTCGGATCCCCGTCCACCACGTTCGCCACCTGGGTGGCGTGTTCCGGGCCCGTTCCATACGGGTTGTAGTCGTGCGCCGAGGTCTGTCCCAGCTGCACGGGCCTGAGCCCGTGGCGTCCGGACACGTTCGGGTTCACCCCTTTGTGCGCGTTCCCCGCCGCCAGCACCACCACGATCGCCACGATCGCCCCCACAACCGTCAGCGACGCCACCCAGCGCCCGCGATGGCGCATCCGCCACGGCAACCGTCGCCGGGAGCTCCCCGGCAGCGTGCGCAGCACGCTCGTCACCTCCCCCGTCGCCTGGCCCGCCCGCGCCGCCTCCACCGCCAGCGCCTCCTCCAGCTCCCCCACCATCGCCGCCGCATCCGCGTAGCGCTCGTCCAGGTCGTTGGCCGTCGCCCGTTCCACCACCGCCGCCGTCGCCGCCGAGACCCCCGGGCGGCGCTCCTGCACGTCCGGAACCTGCTCGCGCACATGGCGCATCGCCACCGCCACCGGCGTCTCCCCCGTGAACGGCACCGTCCCCGTGAGCATCTCGTAAAGCACGATCCCCAGCGAGTAGAGGTCCGACCGGCCTGTCACCGGCTGGCCCAGCGCCTGCTCGGGCGAGACGTAGTCGGTCGTTCCCAGCACCCGCCCGTCCATCGTCAGGCCCTGCTCGTCCAGCGTCCGCGCGATCCCGAAGTCGGTGATCTTCGCCGATCCTTCCCCGTCGATCAGAACGTTTTGCGGCTTGACGTCCCGGTGCACGATCTGGCGCTCGTGCGCCGCCCCCAGCGCCCGCGCGATCTCGATCGCGTAGGCGATCGCCTGGCCGATGTCCAGCGGCCCCTCCCGCTGGATCAACGCCTTCAGCGTCTCCCCCTCCACGTACTCGAACACGATGTAGGCCGTTCCCCCCGCCTCCTCGCCCGCGTCGATCACCCGCACGATGTGCGGGTCGTTGAGTTGCGCCACCGCCCGCGCCTCCCGCCGGAAGCGCTCCAGCTGGTCGGAGTCCGCCGCGATCTCCCGGTGCATCACCTTGATCGCCACCGGCCGCTCCAGCACCGTGTCGAAGGCCCGGTACACCGTCGACATCCCCCCCCGCCCGATCTCCGCGTCCAGGCGGTAGCGCTCGCCCAGCAGCGTCCCGAGCTGATTCATGCCCTCATCACGCGTGCCGCCCCGCACGTCCCGCTCGCCACAGGATCACCGCCGCCAGTCCACACCGGTAGATCGCAAAGCCCAGCAACGGTCGCTCGCTCAAGCGCATCCGCCGCGCCAGCCGCGCGCTCAGCAGCGTCGCCACGAACGCGCTCACCCCGCCGAGCGCCAGTCCCCCCCAGCCGATCTCCGGGCGCCCGTCCCGCCACAACCGCCATCCCTTCAGCGCGCTCGCCCCCAGCAGCACCGGCAGCGCCGTATGCCACGAGAGCTCCGCCGCGTCCTCTCGCGCGAACCCCCGCGCTCGCGCCGCCGTCAGCGTCGCTCCGCTGCGCGACACCCCGGGCGCCAGCGCCAGCGCCTGCGCCACCCCCAGCGCCAGCCCGTCTCCTGGGCCCGCCAGAGCTCTCTCTCCCGCGACATCTCTCTCTTTTTGGGGGGCCCGCGCGCGTACGCGCGCGCGCGCGCGGGCCCTCCGCTTCGAGTCTCTCTTCGTCCGCTTCGAACTCCACCTCGCGGCCGCCCCTCCGTCGGCCATCGCCATCGCCACCGCTCCTCCCGCGAGTCCCCACGCACTCGCCACCGGACCCCCCAGCCGCCGCTCGATCGGCCCCTCCAGCGCGTATCCCACCAGCGCCGGCGGCAGCGTCGCGAGCGCCATCGTCGCCACCCCTCGCCCATCCAGCCGCCCGAGCTCCACCAGCAGCTCCCGGCGCATCTCGATCGCCAGCGCGAGCCCCGCGCCCGCGTGCAGCGCCACCTCGAACTCCTTGCGCGCCCGTCCGGGCAGCTCGCCGTAGGGGGATCCGATCAGGTACGCCAGCAGGGTGGTGTGCGCCGAGGAGGACACCGGCAGCAGCTCCGTGGGTCCCTGCACCAGTCCCAGCGCGATCGCCTCGCACGGCGAGAGTCCCCCGCGCGGTCTCTCCGGCATCGCTCAACCCGCGTCTGTCACCGGCGGCGCCTCGCCGGCCGCCTCCGGCAGGCCCTCGCCGACCTTCCCCGCGGCGTCCCCGCCGTCTTCCCTGCGCCGGCGTCGCCGCAGGACCGCGTAGCCGGCGCCCGCCACCGCCAGCACCACGATCGCATAGTCCAGGTACTCGAAGCCCTTGCGCACGCTCTTCCAATCCGACCCCAGCGCGTGACCCGCCAGCGCCAGCGCCAGCACCCACGGCAGCGTCCCGATCAGCGAGAG
>DATJVV010000016.1:0-4322 GCA_035501635.1 Solirubrobacteraceae bacterium
AACGGCTCGATGTCCCCGAGCTGATGGTCTTCCTTGACGTCGGTGAAGTCCGCCAGCGGGTTCCAGATGCCCGGGGTCTTGGCGTTCTGCTTGATCTTCGCGCAGGACAACGCTTCGTCGTTCTCACAGTCCGGCTCGTCCCCTTCGTGCACGTAATAGCGCCAGCTCACCCCATCCCTGTGCATCAGGTAGGTGAGGTCCGTCCACGGATAGCTCGTGAGACCCGGTTCCAGAGGCGAGGACCAGGCCTTGGCCGGCGTCTTCGGGCTGAGACTGCTCACGCAGGTGTTCACGTTTTCCGGTTCTTTCTTCGAGCACGCCGCCGACCATCCCGACACCATCGCGAGATGCTCGGGCAGGCTCCAAGAGGCCTGCGACTCGAACATGTCGTCCTGCAGCACGAAGTCCTGCGCGTAGGTCCAGTAGTTCGGGAGCTCCCGCGCGTCGCGATAGCCCATCACCTGGATGGTGCATTCGGCCACATGCCGGCACTTGGGACAGCCGCCCGTGAGGTCACACTGGGCCTTCGCCTCGGCCTGCGCCATGAAGCCGTCCATCTTGCCGCCGTCGACGTCCCCGATGGCCGCTTCGGTCCCGTGCGGACCGCCTTCGGCGAGTTCGTCTGCGTTGTGAAACGGCTTCACACATCCGCCATGCAAAGGATCCGGCACGCACGTCCCAGCCGGTATCCCGTTCGCTCCCGGATAGGTGCCGAAGTAGTTGTCGAACGAGTGGTTCTCCTGCATGACGACCACCACGTGCTGGATCTTGTGGATCCCTTCGGGCGTCGCCCGCGCCCCCGCGGGCAGCACCAGTATCAGGGCGGCGACGACCAACACGGCCATCCTTGCCCCGCCCCGAACCCATCTGGTGGCGCTACCCTCCCCGACCACAGGCAGGGAGTGTGTCACATTCGCGGCCTTCTGGAAAGGATCCGCCGCCGCCACTCGGCGCATCCGTCGCCGCCCCTCAGCGCACGAACACGCCAGCCAGCGCCTCGTCGATCGCCGCGAGGGTGTCCTCGCCGAGCTCGACGCCCGACGCGGAGGCGTTGGCGTGCACCTGCTCGGGACGGCTGGCGCCCACGATCGCCGAGGCCACGTTGCCCTGGCGCAGCACCCACGCGAGGGCCATCTGGGCCATCGTCAGGCCGGCTGCCCGCGCCACGGGCTTCAGCCGCCGCACCGCCTCCAGCACCGCCGGCTCCATCAGCCGGTCGATGAAGCCGCTCATCGACTCGCTCGCCGCCCGGGAGTCCTCGGGGGGAGGCTCGCCGGGGGCGTACTTGCCCGTGAGCACCCCCTGGCCGAGGGGCGACCACACGATCTGGGAGATGCCCTCCGCTTCGCACAGCGGCATCACCCTCGCCTCGGGAGTACGCCAGAGCATCGAGTACTGGGGCTGACTGGACACCCACCGCTCCACCTCGGGCAGTGCCAGGGACTCTTCGATGCGCTCCACCGGCCACTCGCTGAAGCCGATGTACCGGGCCTTGCCCGCCGCCACCACTTCGGTGAGCGCCTCCATCGTCTCTTCCAGGGGCGTCTGCTCGTCGTAGCGGTGGCATTGGTAGAGGTCCACGTGGTCGGTGCGCAGGCGCGCCAGGGAGGCGTCGATCTGCTTGTGGATCTGCGCCTTCGAGAGCCCCCTGTCGGTGTCCGACATCGGGAAGTACACCTTCGTGGCCAGCACGTAGGAGGAGCGCTCGTGGCCCGCGAGAGCCTCCCCCAGCAGCGTCTCCGAGGCGCCCCGCCCGTATACGTTGGCGGTGTCGATGAAGTTGATGCCCGCCTCGAACGCCGCCTCCACGCACGCTTTCGCCTGCTCGCGCTCCACTCCCCCGGAGTAGGTGAGCCAGGAGCCGAGGCTGATCTCAGACACCTCCAGGTCGCTGGAGCCGAGTTTGCGCAGTCGCATCGCCGGTCAGCCTACCCGAACCTTACCGCCGCCGCCCCCGCCCGAAGCTCTGCATCGGCGGCGCCGCCGCCCGCATGCTCGAGCCCACCTCCGCGGCCCGTTCGGGCTCCGCGAACGTCCCCCGCTCGCACGCCCCGTCTCCCACCGCCGATCGCTCGCCGCCCGCCAGCCGGTGGACGCTCCCTTCCCGCCGCTCCTCTCCGAGGGCCGGGCGCAGGTGGCGCTCCAGCGCCAGCAGCTCGCTCACCAGCACGTTCACCACCCCTTCCGAGCGCTCCAGCCGGCCGCGCGCGATCAGCAGAGGCTCCGCGCGGGCGAGGTGCCGGTGGCGCTCGTACACATGCCGGGGCACGATCAGGTTGACCACCCCGTGCTCGTCCTCGAAGAGCAGGAACATGACGCCCTTCGCCGTCCCCGGCCGCTGACGGGCGATCACCAGCCCCGCCACCGTCACCGCACAGCCCGAGGGCAGCCGGGCGAGCTGGGCGCTGGTGGCGAGCATCGGCAGCGAGATCCGCTCCCGCAGGATCGCCATGGCATGGTCCCCGGCTGTGACGCCGCTGGCGGAGTAGTCCGCGATCAGCCGCTCCCAGCGGCCCAGCGGGCGCAGACGGGGCGCCGCGGGCAGCTCCAGGCCCAACGCCAGCTGGATGCCCTCCCCGGTCGGCTCTGCGCGGGCGGGACTGGCGAGGCCCATCTGCCACAGGGCCACCCGCCGCCGAGCATCCCGGGCGGCGGCCCCCGTCCCGGCTCTCGCCCCGCCGGCAGCGTCGCCCCTGGCATCTTCCGCTCCGCCCGCGCCCGCCCCGCTCTCCACATCCCCCACCAGCTCGTCGCAGGCTCCCGACCACGCCAGCTGAGCGAGGGTTCCCCGTCCGGCGCCCGAGCGGGCCGCGAGATCCTCCGGCGAGCGATAGCGCCCTCCCCGTTCCCGCTCGGCCACCAGCACCTCCACCTCCTCGGCCACCACGTCCTTGACGTACCCGAGACCCAGACGCACGCCGAGCACGCCGGCGACGTCCTGCACCGTGCAGAGCACCTGAGAGGCGTTCACGTCCAACCCCAGCACGGGGATGCCCCGGCGTTGGGCCTCGTGCACGAGCGAGTCCGGAGCGTAGAAGCCCATCGGCTGCTCGTTGAGCAGCGAGCACAGGAACTCAGGCCCGTAGTGCACCCGCAGCCAGGTGGACTGGTAGGCCAGCAGCCCGAAGGCGGCGCCGTGGGCCTTGGGAAAGCCGAAGCCCGCGAACCCCTCCACCATCCCCCACACCCGCTCCCCCGTCCGGCGATCCGCGCCCACGTGCTCCCGGGCCCCCGCCAGGAAGTCCTCGCGGTGGCGCTGCATGTGCTCGTGGGAGCGCTTTCTGCTCATGGCCCTGCGCAATCCGTCGGCCTCCCCCGGGGTGAACCCCGCGAAGGCTTCCGCCACCTGCATCACCTGGTCCTGGAAGATGATCGTGCCGAGCGTCTCCCCCAACACCGCCTCCAGCGAGGGATGCTCGTAGGGGATCTCGTAGTCCGGCTCCTCCCGCAGCCGCCGCCGGCGCTCGATGTAGGGGTTCACGGCCCCTCCCTGAATCGGCCCCGGCCGCACGATCGCCACCTGGATGGTGATGTCCGCGAGGCTCTCCGGCCGGGTGCGCCGCAGCGACTGCATCTGCGCGCGGCTCTCGATCTGAAACACCCCCACCGTGTCCGCCTCCCGGATCGCCGCGAAGGTGGCATCGTCGTCGAAGGGGATCCGCGAGAGGTCCACCCGCCGCCCGCGCACCCGCTCGATCTCCACCACGCAGCGCTCCACCGCCGAGAGCATCCCCAAGCCCAACAGGTCGATCTTCAGAAAGCCCGCGTCCGCGCAGGAGTCCTTGTCCCACTGCACCATCTGCCGCCCCTCCATCGCCGCCGGCACCACCGGCACGCAGTCCACCAGGGGCCTCGTGGCCACGATCATGCCGCCCGAGTGCTGGGAGAGATGCCGGGGCAGCCCCCGCGCCTGTGCCACCAGCCGCTGCAGCCAGCGCCAGCGCGGGGAGACCATCTCTGGCCGCCCCTCCCCGGCCGTCTCCCGATGGGCCACCCAGGCGAGATCCAGCTCAGCCCCATCACCGTGACGCTCGGCCCCCCGCGCCGCCCGCTCGAGCTCCCCGGGGGGCAGGCCCAGCACCTTGCCCAGCTCCCGGATGGCGCCCCGCTCGCGGAAGGTGGGAAAGGCCGCCACCAGCGCCGCCCGCTCGCTTCCGTAGCGCTCCACCACCCGCGGGATCAACGCCTGGCGGATGTCCCGGGGGAAGTCCAGGTCGATGTCCGGCAGCCCCCGCAGGTCCTCGTGCAGGAACCTCCCCAGCGCGAGCTCCCCGGCGATGGGATCGATGTGGGAGAGCCCCGTGAGGTAGCACACGATGGAG
>DATJVV010000017.1:0-2992 GCA_035501635.1 Solirubrobacteraceae bacterium
TGCCGACCCGGTGAGGTATGAGCGCTAGATGAGCGATCTGGCCCCGATGCGCGAGCAGGTGTACTCGGACGCGCGGCCCAAGGAGTACTTCGACCGCTTCCACGAGCGGGCGCGGACGAGCGAACCCAACTGGGTCTACGAGGCCACGCGGCTGCTCACGTCGATCTACGCGTACACGCTGCTGCGGGTGCGGTCGATCTCCTCGGAGAAGGTGCCGGGCCTGGGGGCGGTGATCCTGGCGCCGAACCACTTCTCGTTCATGGACCACTTCCTGATGGGGTGCTACATCCGGCGGAAGGTGCGGTTCATGGCGAAGTCCCAGCTGTTCAAGTGGCCGATGCAGAGCATCTACAGCCCGGGCGGAGTGTTTCCGGTGCGGCGGGGGGCGCGGGACGAGGAGACGTTCATCACGGCGCAGACGATCCTCAGGCGGGGCGGGGCGATCACGATGTACTGCGAGGGGGGACGGTCGCGCAGCGGGAAGATGGCCGAGCGGGCCAAGCCGGGCATCGGGCGGCTGGCGCTGGAGACGGGGGCGCCGGTGGTGCCGATCGCGATCCAGGGCTCCTCGCGGATCCGCAACTGGAGGCGGCTGCGGTTCCCGCAGGTGACGGTGCAGTACGGGGAGCCGATGCGCTGGACGGTGGTGGAGGACCCCACGCGCGAGCAGCAGCAGGCGGTGGCCGAAGAGATCCTGCATGAGATCAGGGCGATGTACGACGGCCTGGAGAAGCACGGCCGCCGGGGGGTGCTCAAGCGCGTGCGGGCGGCGCGGCGGGCGGCGAAGGCGCCCGTGGTGGCCTCCTCGCACTGAGGCCGTGGGGCCGGAGGGACTCTTGCGGGAGGGACTGCTCGCGGGTGTTTCCGTCCTGGTGGCGGGCGCCCACGAGGAGCGCTCGCCGGGGGCGGTGGGGCCGGAGGTGAGAGACGCGTGCCTGGCGCTGGGAGCGCGGGTGAGGAGCCTGGGGCTGCTGGACGGCGAGGGTGAGGCGCTGGGGGAAGAGGAGCTGCGGGAGACCCTCGGAGAGCTGCTGGGGGAGGACCGGACCGTGGACCTGGCGGCGGTGGACGGGGCGGGCCTGTACGCGGCGGCGGCGCGGGCGGGGCTGGACGGGCGGGGGGCGCTGGGGCGGTGCATGGAGGCCTGCTGGGCGGCCACGCGGGTGGTGGCGGACGTGGGGTTCCTGGCGCGGGAGGAGCCCAGGGGGCGGATCGTCTATTTGGCGCCGCACGCGGGCGCGGGCGAGCACGCGCGGGCGGTGGGGGCGGGCCTGGAGAACCTGGCGCGGACCCTCTCGATCGAGTGGGCACGGCACCAGATCACGACGGTGGCGATCCTGCCGGGCGCCGGTGGGGGCGCGAGCGCAGGCGCCGGCGGGGGTGCGGGCGGGGGCGCCGTCGGGGGTGCGGGCGGGGGCGCAGGCGAAAAGGCCGGAGGCGGGGCGGGGACGGGTGGAGAGGGACGGCGGCGGGAGCGGAAGTGGACGCGGGAGGCGGCCACGTTGACCGCCTACCTCGCGTCGCCCGCGGGGGCCTACTTCTCGGGTTGTGCCTTCGAGTTGAGTGGCTGAGGGCTCAGCCGGTCATGCCGCCGAAGAGGCCGCCGGTGATGTGGAGGGTCTGGCCGTGGACGTAGTTGGACCAGGGGGAGCAGAGGAAGAACACGCCTCCGGCGGCCTCCTCGGGTGAGGCGGGACGGCCGAGGGGGATGAGCATGGAGGCCATCTGGCGCATCTGCTCGGGGATGCCCAGCTGGATGGTCTCGCCGCCGACCTGCATGGTGTTCTCGTCGACCTTGGCCTGGGTCAGGCGGGTGTCGATGAAGCCGAAGGCGACGGCGTTGACGTTCACTTTGAACTGGCCCCACTCCTTGGCGATGGTTTTGGTGAGGCCCACCACGCCGGCCTTGCCGGAGGAGTAGTTGGCCTGGCCGGCGTTGCCGAAGGTGCCGGAGGTGGAGGACACGTTGACGATCTTGCGGAACACCTCCTTGCCTTCTTCGCGCTCCTTCTTGGCGGGCTCGCGCAGGTGGGGGGCGGCGGCGCGGATGATGCGGAAGGGCACCACGGTGTGGATGTCGAGCATGGCCTGGAAGTGCTCGTCGGTCATCTTGTGGACGGGGGCGTCGATGGTGTAGCCGGCGTTGTTGACGATGATGTCGATCTTGCCGAACTCGTCGATGGCCTTCTGGACGAGCTGGTCGGGGACGCCGGGCTTGGTGAGGTCGCCGGCGAACACGGCGGTCTCGCCGGAGATCTCGCCGGAGGCCTGCTGGGCGACGTCGCTGTCGAGATCGTTGATGAGAACCTGTGCGCCCTGCGAGACCAGCAGCTCGGCGGTGGCGCGGCCGATGCCGCGGGCGGAGCCGGTGACGATCGCGGACTTGCCGTCGAGTACTCCCATGGGGATGCGTCTCCTCTGTGTCGGATGTTGACGGCGCAGGAGACTACAGGTCGGGCGATGCCGGGCGGTGATCCGCCGCCGGCGGCTCGCCCCCGGATGGGGGTCAGCCGGTGATGATGACGCCGAAGTCCTGGGTGTAGATGGCCCCGGCCTGGCCTTCGGCGCGGGAGGGGGGAGCGGCTGCCACCACGCCCATGCCGGTTTCGCGGTAGTTGGCGTCGAGGATGTTGGCGCGGTGCTCGGGGGACTGCATCCAGCTTTCCACGATGGACTGGGGGGTGGCCAGCCAGAGGGTGCCCCAGGCGATGTTCTCGCCCACTTCGTAGCCGATTTCGGAGCTGTAGATGTAGCCGGCTTCTTCCATGCGCTCCAGCGGAGTGGAGCCTCCCGGGGCTTCGTGGCTGAAGTAGTCCTGGTTGATCATGTCTTCGCTGTGGCCCTGGGCCGCCTGGGCGAGCCTGCGGTTGACGGTGAGGGGCTGCTCGCCGTTGGCCGCGCGTTCGCGGTTGATCAGGCAGAGGGTGACTTCGCGCACCTGTTCGATGTTCGCGGGGGTGGGGGTGATGTTGGTTTCGGTGCAGGTGGGCGG
>DATJVV010000018.1:0-4089 GCA_035501635.1 Solirubrobacteraceae bacterium
CGGACCCGACAGCACCGTCACCGCCCCATGCCTCGCCGCCCGCTCCACCGACGTCAGCCCACCCGAGCTCTGCATCACCTCAGGCTCCCTCAACCCCGCCTCCGCCGCCCGCTCCACCAGGCTCCCCAGGTAGGCCCTCACCAGCGGCGAGATCGCCGCGTCCAGCACCGTCGTAGACGTCCGCTCGAACTCCCGGAACGTCCCCACCAGCTCGCTCGACAGCGACACCCCCACCCCCGGCAGCCTCTCCTCCAGCAGCCTCCCCAGCAGCTCCTCGTGCTCGGGATACGCATAGGAGTGCAGCAACGCCACCGCCACCGCCTCCACCTCCGCCTCCGCCACCAGCTCCACCACCGCCCTCGCCGCATCCTCCGTCAGCTCCCGCTCCACCCCCTCCGGCGTGCACCTCTCCGCCACCCCGAACCTCAGCCCCGCCTCCACCAGCGGCTCCGGCTGCATCTCGCACAGCCGGTACAGGCTCGCCCGCCCCTGCCTGCCCAGCTCGATCACGTCCGTGAACCCCTCCGTCGCCAAGAGCCCCGTCCGCGCCGTCCGCCCCTCCAGCAGACCGTTCGTCGCCACCGTCGTCCCGTGCGCGAACCTCCTCACCGCCCTTGCCCCGCCGCCCGCCCGTCCCAGCGCCAGCTCCACCGCCTCCAGCACCCCCACCGCCTGGTCCCCGGGCGTGCTCGCCACCTTCCCCCGGAACACCTCCCCGTCCTCCCTCACCACCACCGCATCCGTGAACGTTCCCCCCACATCCACGCCCAGCAGCATCCCCCAAGCCTACGCCGCCGCCAGCTCCCTGTCCTCCGTGTCCGCCAGGTGCTGATGGGAGGGGCAGTATCCGTTGTGCGCCAGCGGCACCCGCTGGCACGCCGACCCCTTGCGCGTCGTCGCCCTGCACCGCGGCATCTCCCCGCTCACCGCCGCGTACGCCGCCACCGGGTTCGCCGCCAGATACCAGTCCGCGAAGCCGATGTACCGCGCCACCACCCGCCGCACATGTCCCTGCTCGCTCATCCCGAAGTGGTTTCGGATGTCCTCGAACAGCGTCCTCGCCGGATGCGCGAAGTAGTGGCGATCCGTCGCCATCCGCTTCACCACCGCCTCACAACTCCGCAACACCTCCACCTGCCGAGCGCTCGCCCGCCCCCTTCCCTCGTTGGCGAGGATGTGCGGCGCTAGCTCCCGATAGATGGCTCTACTGAACTGGTACATGGCTCGTGGCTCTCCTTCATCCGATCTTCACCTCGAGCACACCCGCCGCCGCCGATAAAACTCCGATCTCTCCCCCGTGTTCTTCCCTCAGAACACCCCGCTACCACAATCGATGCGGTCCCGCGTAGGTTCTTCCATCAGCCCTAAGGGTCCCTAAAGAGCCTCAGCTCCAGCTCTCCCACGCCACCTCCTCGCCCACCACCACCGCATGCCGTCCGTCGAGCTCCGGGTTCCTCTCCGGGAAGTCCCGTCTCACATGCGCCCCCCGGCTCTCCTCCCGCGCCAGCCCGCACCGTCCCACCATCCGCGCCACCGGATGCTCGTCCTCCACCAGCCTCCTCAGGCCCTCCCCGTCCCGTTCCACGCCCGCGTACCGCCACATCGCCGCCCTCGTCTCCCGGCTCACCCCCCTCGGCGCCCCCTCCGGCACCACCCTCCCGCCGGCCCCCCCGTCCTTCCCAGCCGGCTTCCCCAGCGCCGCCTCCACCGCTCGTCTCGCGAACACGAAGCACTCGCTCAGCGAGTTCGACGCCAGCCGGTTCGCCCCGTGCAACCCCGTGCACGACACCTCACCCACCGCATACAGCCCCTCCACGCTCGACCGCCCCTCCAGGTCCACCACGATCCCACCCATCTCGTAGTGCGCCGCCGGCGCCACCGGCACCAGCTCCCTCGCCGGGTCCAGTCCCGCCTCCCGCAATGCCCCCACCACGTTCGGGAAGTGCCCCATGTCGATGCTCCGCATGTCCAGACCAACCGCCCGCTCCCCCGTCTCCGCCAGCCGCCTCTGAATCGCCCGCGCCACCTCGTCCCGCCCCGCCAGCTCATCCACGAACCGCTCCCCCGTCACCAGGTCGTGCAGCGTCGCCCCCTCCCCCCGAATCGCCTCCGTGATCAGGAACCCTTCCCGCCCCCTGATCCCCATCACCGCCGTCGGGTGGAACTGCACCATCTCCAGATCCGCCAGCTTCGCCCCCGCCGCATGCCCCAACACCAGCCCGCTTCCCTGCGACCCCGGCGGGTTCGTCGTGCGCTCCCACAACGCCGCGCTCCCTCCCGTCGCCAGCATCACCCCCCGCGCCTGGATCTCCGCCACCCGCCCGTCCTCGCACACCACCCCCACGCACCTCCTCTCCTCGTCCAGCATCAGTCCCCGCGCCAACGTCCCCTCCAGCACCTGGATCCCCTCGCTCTCCGCCGCCACCGCCGACAGCGTCCGCACCAGCCTCCGTCCCGTCGCGCTTCCTCCCGCGTGCACGATCCGCCGCACCGAGTGACCTCCCTCCAAGCCCAGCGCCAGCCGCCCGAACCGGTCTCCGTCGAACCTCACCCCAAGCTCCTCCAGATCCGCCACGCACCCCGCCGCCTCCCGCACCAGCACCTCCGCCGCCGACCTCCGCGTCAGCCCCCGTCCCGCCCGCTCCGTGTCCCGCAGGTGCAGCTCCTCGCTGTCCTCTTCGCTCAGCGCCGCCGCCAAACCGCCCTGCGCCCAGTAGCTCGCGGTTCGCGCCAGCTCCCGCGCCGACACCAGCGCCACCCTCGCTCCCTCTCTCGCCCCGCAGATCGCCGCGTACAGGCCCGCCGCACCCGCCCCCAACACCGCGATGTCCACCTCCAGAGCCTCTCGCCCCCCCTCGGCCCCTCGTTCCATCACCTGCCGCCGTTCATCTGCGTCCCCGTCGCAGGAACCCCGCCCGCCGCAACGCTTCTTCGGAGGGCAGCGACAGCCCCCCAACTCGTTCCCGCCTCGCCCCTTCGAGCCTCTCTCGCGCCCTCGTCCCGGTGGTTCCCGTCCTACCCGCCGCTCCCGTGGTCGCCGTCCCGCCCCCTTCTCCGGCCGGCTTGATCGTCGTCGGCGTCCCCGGGTTCACCACTCCCCCCGGCCCCGTTGTCGTCCCCGTCGCTCCCGCTCCAGCTCCCGTCCCGCCGCTCGCCGTACCGCCTCCCAGCGTCCCCGCTGCGCCCCCCAGGGCTCCCGCCCCGGCCGTCGTCGCCGGCACCGTCACCGTCCTCGTGATCGCGCTCGCTCCCGTACTCGATCCCGAGCTCCCCGTCAGCTTCACCAGCGCCGCCCCCAGCACCCCCAGCGCCAGTGCCGCCACGATCCCCAACCCCACCAGCGGCCCCTTCCAGTGCGGCGCCCCCGCCAGCCGCGTCCGCGCCGCCGCCCCACATCGCAGACACCACTCCTGATCCTCCGCCAGCCATCCTCCGCACAGCGGGCATGCTCCGTCCACCACCGCTCTTCCGGTGCTCTCCTCCCGTCCCCCACCCGTCAACCCGCTCGTCGTCGCCGCCACGCTCAAGGGCTCTTCACCGACGGCCGGATGATCTCCGTTGGCTCCTCCACCGCCGGCGCCGGCCCCGCCGGCGCCGCTCCCGTCGCCGGCTCCTCCCGGGTCGCTCCCTCCCGCTCCTCGCTACCTCCCACCGCGAACACCTCAGTCGCCGGCCCACCGCTCGTCGTGAGCGCCGGTCCGCTCGCAGGCGCGGGGGAGGGGGCGCTCGCAGGCGTGGGGGAGGGGGCGCTCGGCACACCGCCCGCCCCCGCCATCGGCCGCTCCGCCCGCAGATCCATCGCCAGCCCGCAGTTCGGGCAGTACCGGTCCTCGCTGCCGTGGATCGCCGCACACCGCGCGCACGCCGCCACCCCCGCCTCCCGCAGCACCGTCACCGCCTCCCGCTCTCCCAGCGCTCCTTCCAGCCCCCTCAGCTCGTTGTCGATCCGCCCGATCGTCTCCAGCTTCGCCAGCACCAGCCCGTCGTTGCGCTTGCCGAACCTGTGCAGGCTGTACACCAGGCCCCCCAGGTCCCGGTAGGCCAGCTCCCGCGCCTTGCGCAGGAACCGCGCCCGCCGCCGCATCCGCC
>DATJVV010000019.1:0-2824 GCA_035501635.1 Solirubrobacteraceae bacterium
GGCCCCCAGCGCAAGCACGGCAACATCCCGCTGTAGGCTCTAGGATCGCCCCCGCCGTTCCCCCAGCCAGAGCCACCAGGGGTAGGTGAGGAACAGCAGGGCCGCGAGCAGATGGGTGCGCCAGCCGGCGCGCTTGAAGTCGAAGCGAAAGACGCCGGAGTTGAGCATCCAGTCGCGGCCGCTCTTCGCCCGGCAGGCCCTCCAGATGGGCCTGGTCCAGGGACGGTCGAGGTAGAGGGAGATGCTGGTGGCCAGGAAGGCGGTGGCGGTGGCGGTGTGGATCGCGCGAGCCGCGGGGGTGCGCTCGGGCATCAGCTTGCCGTAGGCCTTGCCGGTGGCGTACAGCCAGGGTGGGTCGATCAGGAAGGACACGGGCCGCTCACGTGTGAGCCGAGGGGGTTGCGGCGGCGCTGGGGGGATCGGCGGTTGGACACGGGCGTTGCAGCAGATCGTATGCCAGGCGGGTGGCGAGCGCCATGATGGTCAGCTGGGGGTTCACGCCCAGGGAGCTCGGCACCACCGAGCCGTCGGCCACGTGCAGGCCCTCCACGCCGTGCACCCGCAGGCGCCCGTCCACGACCCCGTGGCTGGCGCGCGCATCGGCCCGCGCGGTGCCCAGCGGATGGAAGGCCATCAGCTTCAGGTCCCCGGCGCGGGCCCGCTCGGGCTGCACGTGCGCGGGCAGCGGCAGGTAGACCTCGCGGGCGCCCGCCGCCTCGAAGAGCTCGCGCATGCGGGCGAGACCGATGCGAAAGCGCTCCACGTCCTCGCGCACGAGCTCGTAGCGGATCACCGGCCGGCCCGCGAGCGCGCGCACGGAGCCGCGGGAGGAGTCGCTGACCATCAGCCCGAACTGGGCCAGCCGGCGGTACTGGGCCATCGCGCGCGCGTGGCGCTCGCCGCTCAGGGGCAGGGACATGGCCGCGTAGGAGGGCGGCCCGGCCACCCCCTCGAACATCACCCCCTGCTCGGCGAACTCGTCGACGTAGAAGCTCTGGGGCACCCCGCGGGCCATGTCCACGATCTCCTCCATCAGGGCGAACCCCGCGGTGGCGGGGTGCAGCGCGAGGTTGCCCCCCAGCTGCCCCGATCCCGCGCCCAGGCCGCTGGCCATCAGCAGCAGGGGCGTGTGGATGGTGCCCGCCGCCACGATCACGCTCGGCGCGCGCACCTCCAGCGAGCCCCCTCCCTGCACCTGCGCGCTCACCCCCACCGTTCTGGCGCCCGCCACCAGCACCTTGCGCACGTCCGCCCCCGTGAGGATCCGCGCACCCGCGGCTTGGGCGCGGGGCACGTAGGTGATGCCGGTGTGCCGCTTGGCGGAGGTGGGACAGCCGAAGGCGCACACCCCCGAGCCCACGCATCCCCGCGCGTTGCGTCGCAGGTAGCCGTGGGACCAGCCCAGCGCCCGCGCCCCCCGGCGGGCCACCGCCGCGTTGGCGCCCGCCAGCTCGGGCGTGACCTCGCTCACCGACAGCGCCTCTTCCACGCGGGCGAAGCACGGATCGAGGGCCTCCTCGGTGAGCTCCTCCAGGCCGAACTCCTCCCGCCAGCGGCCGAGCACGCGAGCGGGCGTGCGAAAGCAGGTGCCGGAGTTCACGAGCGTGGTTCCCCCCAGGCCCCTGCCGAGGGGCAGCAGCACGGGGGGCGAGCCGAGCGTCATCCCCTGGCCCCCGTCCCGGTAGAGGCGCGCGAGCATCTCCGCGGGGCGCGCCGTGAAGGCGTCCGGATCGTGATGGGCGCCCTGCTCGAGCACCACCACCCGCGCGCCTCCCTCCGCGAGCTCCGCCGCCGCCACCGCGCCGCCGGCGCCGGCGCCCACCACGCACACGTCCGCCTCCAGGTCCCTCACGGCCGTTCCTCGCTCACGGCCCCCTCGTTCACGACTCCCTCCCTCACGGCCGCCCCTCCGCCCGGCGCAGCTCACGCCCGCGGGCCACCACAGCCTCGGCGTCCCAGCCGAGCGCCCTCGCCGAAGCGGGGTCTTCGAAGCGCTCCATCGCCACCAGCCCGTAGGCGAGCTGCTCCGCGGGCCCGATGCGCGCCAGCAGGCGCGCCCCCCGCGGGCGCCGTCGCAGGGCCACCAGCGCGCGCAGGCCCAGCCGCTGGGGCCAGGGTCCCGCGTCGATGAACGTGCTGAGCGTCCGCCGGGACATCTCCCTGAACATATCCCCCATCCGTCACAATGGTCCCGTGAGCCCCGTCGCCTTCGAGAGCTCCCCCTCCCCCACTCCCGAGGAGGCCGCCGCGATCGCCGCGGCCATCGAGCGCTTCGCCCACGACACCGCCCCGCCGGCGCGGGCCGGGACCAACGAGCTGGATCCGTGGACGCGCAGCGCCCTGCTGGAAGGGGTCTCGGGCAAGGACGACGCCGATGTTCCTCACCCTTGGATAAATACCTGAAAGCCGCTAGGCTTTAGCGCCAATGATCGGGCGTCGCCGGCGGCGTCAAACCAGCCCGGGCGGCGGTCCGGACCAGGAGGATTGCTAGATGGAGTCAGCTTCTCTGCAGCGCGGCACCCTGGAGGACCCCGAGATCCTCGAGAACGTCCCCGGCCACGTGATCCCGATCCTGCAACGGGAGTACGACGACTTCAAGACCGAGGCCACCAGGTTCCTCGACGGCCAGATCGAGGAAGACGAGTTCATCAAGTTCCGCCTCAAGCAGGGCGTCTACGGACAGCGCCAGCCCGACGTCCAGATGATCCGCGTGAAGCTCCCCTTCGGCGGGGTCACGCCCGAGCAGCTCGAGGCGTTCGCCGATGTGGTCGAGAAATACGCCCCCCTGAACAAGGGCCACGTGACCACCCGCCAGAACATCCAG
>DATJVV010000020.1:0-5756 GCA_035501635.1 Solirubrobacteraceae bacterium
CACCCAGCTGCGCGTGCGCGGCGTGGAGAGCCTGCGCGTGATCGACGCCTCCGTGATGCCCGTGGTCCCGCGCGGCAACACCAACGCCGCCACCATCGCCATCGCCGAGCGGGCGGCGGATCTGATTCGCCACGGGGCGCCGCGCGCGGCCGAGCAGGTGTCCGTCTCTTAAGCTTGTACCCATGGCCGAGGTCGTCGAGGAGAGGCCCGCCGGGCGGAGCAGGCCGTCGGTGCTGATCGTGGGCGCGGGCTTCGGCGGGGTGGGTGCGGCGATCGAGCTGCTGCGAAGCGGCTTTCGCGACGTGAGAATCCTCGAGCGGGCCCCGGACCTCGGAGGCACCTGGCACTACAACGACTACCCGGGCGCGGCGTGCGACGTGCCCAGCCATCTCTACTCCTTCTCCTATGCCCAGCGCACCGACTGGTCGCGGCTGTGCTCGCCGCGGGGGGAGATCCACGACTACCTGCGTGACATCGCGCGGGAGTGGGGTGTGGATCGGTTGATCGAGTTCGGGCGCACGGTGGACTCCTGCAGGTGGGACGAGGAGCAGCAGCGCTGGGAGGTGGCCACGAGCGAGGGCGCCAGCTACGAGGCGCACGCGATCGTGCTCGCCACCGGCCAGCTGCATCGGCCCTCCTACCCCGCGCTCGCGGGCATCGAGAGCTTCGGCGGGCACAGCTTCCACTCCTCGCGCTGGGATCACTCCTACCGGCTGGGCGGCCGGCGGGTGGCGGTGGTGGGCACGGGGGCCAGCGCGGTGCAGTTCGTGCCGGAGATCGCCCCCGAGGTGGAGAGCCTGAAGGTGTTCCAGCGCACCGGCAACTGGTTCCTGCCCCGACGCGACCGCCGCTACCCGGCGGCGGTGAGGCGGGCGATCGAAGTCGTGCCCGGCCTGCAGGGGCTGCGACGGCGGTTCGTGTTCGACTACACCGAGTCGCTCACCCTGATGATCCGTCATCCGAATACGGTGGGCCGCATCGGCGCGCTGAGCTCGGCGCTGTTCATGCGCCGTCAGCTCAGGGACCCCGAGCTGCGCCGGCGGGCGTGGCCGCACTACACCTTCGGGTGCAAGCGCATCCTGTTCAGCTCCCAGTACCTGCCCACGTTGGCGCGCGCGAACGTGGAGCTCGTCACGGAGTCCATCGCGGGCGTGGAGGAGCGCGGGCTGCGCACCGCCGACGGGAAGCTGCACGAGGTGGACTGCATCATCTGGGGCACCGGCTTTCAGAGCACCGAGTTCATGTTCCCGATGGAGATCGCCGGCCGGGAGGGGCGCAGCCTGCGTGAGGAGTGGGCGCAGGGACCGCGGGCCCACCTGGGGATCTGCGTGAGCGGCTTTCCCAACATGTTCCTGATGTACGGCCCCAACACCAACACCTCGGGCGGCTCCATCATCTTCTTCGAGGAGGCCCAGGCCGCCTACCTGCGCCAGGCCCTGCAGGCGCTCGCGCGGCGGGGCGGCGGCTCGATCGAGGTTCGCCCGGAGGTGCAGGAGGCGGGGGACCGGGAGATGCAGGCGCGCTTTCCGGGCACCGCCTGGACGCGGTGCGACTCCTGGTATCGCAACGAGCGGGGTCGCATCGTGACCAACTGGCCGGGCTACATGCGCGAGTACGCGCAGCGCACGCGCGAGCTCGACGAGCGGGAGTACGCGATCGCTGGGCCGGTGCGGGCGCAGTATGTTAGCCTGCGCCGCTAGAGCAGAAGGTGGTGGCGCTGGACGGCTATCTGGAGGGGATCGGCGCGATTCCGGCGGGGGTGGCGGCGAGGTAAGTGAAGGGCAGGTTGGGCGGCTTATCCGACGTCGTCCGCGTCCAGCTCCTCCACCCGCAGCAGCAGCGCGATCGGCCGCACCCCCAGCCCCGTGGCGAGGCGGCGCAGGCGGCGATAGCCGGGGTCCAGGCGCCCCGCCTCGATCGCCGCGAGCTGGGCGCACGTGACTCCGGCGGCCTCCGCGAGCTCCTTCGCGCTCACGCCTTGTTGCTCGCGCGTCTCGCGGATCGCCCGCCCGAGGAGACGCAGCTCATGCTGGTGTGATTGATTGTCGGGGGGCAAGAAAAACTCCCAATTTGCGCACTCTTTTGTCTTGCAGACAGATTTCTGCATTTCTGCCCTTTCCCCTGCCACGCGCGTGCGCGAAGCTGTCATTCGGATGGCCCGCGAGACACAGCCCGCCCCGCCCCACCCCGACCTGGCGTCGCTCAGCGGGGCCCTTCGAGAGCTCATTAAATGCGCCGACCTCACTCAGGGCGAGGTCGCCGACCACGCCGACGGCCTGGACGCGAAGCAGGTCAACAGCTACGTGTGCGGTCGCGTCAATCCCGGCTACTTCAACCTGCGCCGCCTCTGTCGGGGCATTGGCATCAAGCCGGTTGCGCTGATGGCGGCGATCGAAGCGATCGAGGAGGGAGAGGACGGCGGGCGCGCGGTTGCCGATCGGGTGGGCGAGATCCTCCGCTGAGCGTGAGGGGGTTGAGGCTCGGTTCAGGTGGGGGAGTCGGCGAGTCGTGCGTGGGCGGGGTGCTCGGGTGCTCGCCGGGGGACGTGGGCGGGAGGGAGGCCCTGGCGTCGGGGTCGGCGCACGCGCAGGTTCTGGGCCGCGAAATATGATCCGAGCACGATCGTCACCGCGAGCGTCTCGGCGGCGAGCGTCTGGATGTTGGGGAAGATGGAGAGCCAGGTTCCCAGCCAGCCGGGGAGCGTGAGTCCGGGGATGGGGCTGGTGGCGATCCAGCCGGCGAGCTGCATCTCGTTGACCTCCTCGCCCACCATCACCCACAGCACGAGTACGAGCAGTCCGCCGGTGATGATCAACAGGCGCTTGTAGGGCAATCGCTGGTGCAGCCCGAAGGTGAGCACGCCGACGGCGGCTGTGAACAGCAGGCCGAGGGCGACGCCCTCGAGAACGACGCTCGATCCGAACGTCTCGCGCAGCCCCTGCAGGAAGATCACGATCTCAAAGCCCTCGCGGTAGAC
This sequence comes from Solirubrobacteraceae bacterium, assembly GCA_035501635.1. Taxonomy (GTDB): domain Bacteria; phylum Actinomycetota; class Thermoleophilia; order Solirubrobacterales; family Solirubrobacteraceae; genus Palsa-744. The sequence continues at coordinate 2,978 of DATJVV010000020.1, forward strand.
GGAGCTGAAGCCGAGCACGAGCAGGCCGATCATCGTGGCTTTCGCGGGGTCCCCGTTCGCGCGCTCCAGCAGCTTGCGTCGCCGTTTGTGGTGGTGGGAGATCCAGCCCGTCCAGTAGAGGCGGTGAAAGAACCAGTTCATCACGATCAGCAGCACCACGATCGCGGGTATGCCGGTGGCTGCCTGCAGCGACGGGCCGGCGCTGCCGAATCTCCCGATCAGCCACACCACCAGAAACCAGGTGGCGATCGAGGCGCCGAACGCGATGCTGCCGCCGGTGGCCACGGGCTTGCGATAGGCGCGGTTGGCGCCCAGGAAGCTCGCCATCACGGCGGCGAGCACCAGGATCGTCTCGAGGCCCTCGCGGAAGACGAGCACGCCGCTGTCGATGACCGCGGAGGTGCGGCTCATGTGAGCGCCCGGCTGGGTGGGGTCTGGGGTGCCGCCCTGGGCGTGCCAACCCAGCACCACCGCGAGGACCGCTACCGCGAGCACCGCCAGAACCCACGCGTATGTGGCCGGTGAGCGGCCAGTGCGTCCGGCGCTCGCCTGCGCACCCGCGGGAGCGGCTGTGGCGGGGGGCTTCGTAATCCGACTGTGGCGCTCGGGTTTCACGGCGCCGGGCACCATACCAGACTTAGGCCACCCTAAGTTAGGTGGCCCTAACAAGCCGATCTCGGCGTCAGGCCCGTTGCGGATCTGCGGGTGCGGGCTTGCCGCGAAGCCGCCCCATCGCCAGGGCCACAATCCATGTCATCGCGAACAGCGCGACGATGGCGTAGCCCAGCGTGCTCAGGTCGATGCTCGCGAGCCAGCTCCCGGGCCAGCCGGTGAGGCCGAGGTGTTCGCTGGCGATGGAGGCGAGCTCCGCGGTGCCGATCAGCAGCGCTACCGCGACGGAGAGGCCCGTGGTGGTGAGGTTGTAGTAGAGCCGGTTCGCCGGTGTCGTGAGGGCCCAGCCGTAGGCGAAGCGCATGAACGCCCCGTCGAGGGTGTCCAGCAGGGACATGCCCGCGGCGAACAGGAGGGGCAGGCAGAGCACGGCGTAGACGGGCAGCCCGCCCGCGGCGGCGCCCGCGGTGATCAGCAGCAGCGCCACCTCCGTGGCGGTGTCGAAGCCGAGGCCGAACAACACGCCCACGGGGTACATCTGGCGAGGTGAGGAGATCCTCGCGGCGAAGCGGCCCAGCAGCCGGCTCATCGGCCCGCCGGCGCTTGGCCCCAGCTCGGGCGTGGCTCCCTCGGCGTATCCGCGTGCCCGCATCCGTCGCAGCGCTCGCATGATGCCCACCAGGCTCGCGAGGTTCGCCGCGGCGATCGCGTACAAGAAGCATCCGGAGACGCCGGCGCCGATCAGGTCGCCGAGCTCGTGCAGGGTCGAGCCGCCGGCCTGCACCTGGACCTGGAGCGCGTGGGCGCCGAGGGCGAGGCCCAGCGCGAGCGCCAGCACCACGGTGGAGTGTCCCAGGGAGAAGAAGAAGCCGGTGCTCAGCGGCCGTCTGCCGTCGGCCATCAGCTTGCGGGTGCTGTTGTCGATCGCCGCGATGTGGTCCGCGTCGAAGGCGTGCCTGCACCCGAGTGTGTAGGCGGTGATCCCCAACCCCAGACCCACGCCGCCCGCGGGCGCGGCCCCTGCGTGGGCTCTCATTGCCAGTGCCAGCAGCCCGAAGGCGAGCGCGTGCAGCACCACGATCGCCAGCGCAAGCGCTCCCGCCTCGTGCCGTCGCGCGCGGCGGAGGTGCTGTGTCGCCGAGGTCATCTCGTGAAGGCTCCCACGAATCGCAGTAGGCTTCCCCTCTCGTGCTCCAAGGTCTGCTCTTCTTGGCGCCCTTCCTGGCGCTCCTGGCGGTGTTGCTCGCGCGACGCTACCCGGGAGAGCGGGTGCTTCAGTCGCTGCGCCGCCGTCCCCGCGCACGCCGTTTGCGCTCGTGCCCGAGGGCTCTCCAATGCGGCCGCCTGGTCGTGGAGACGGTCCGCGGCGGCTTGCTGATCGGCCGTTCGTTGGCGGTGCGTCCGCCGCCCCTGGCTCTCTGAGGGCGGGCTAGCTTTCAGCGGAATCTCGGTGGCCGCGCGCTCGCGGCTTCGTGCCAGCTCGCAGTTCTGCCTGCCTGCTCTCGCTCTCTGACCGCGTCGGGTGGTGTCAAGTCGCCGCTCGCAAGCGCAATCGAACGACTCCAGGAGGAAGAACAGCAGATGAGAGTTAACCTAAAGCCTGTCCTCGGCCTGCTCGCGCTGGCGACCCTGGTCGTCCCCGCGAGCGCGCAGGCGCACATCAGCCTGCATCCCAACACCATACCGGCGGGAGCCTTCGCCACGCTCGACGTGCGCGTCCCCGGCGAGCAGGAAGGCGCTCACGTAACCAGGGTGGACGTCCTCTTCCCGCCCGGGTTCGTGGGGGTGGACTACGAAAACGTGCCCGGTTGGAGCACCAGGGTGATCGAATCCAAGCTCGCCGCTCCCGTGGAAGAAGACGGTGAAAAGATCGACACCGAGGTCTCCCAGATAGTGTGGACCTGGACGGGTCCTCTGGGGAAGGTGGACAACGGCCAGTTCGTCAACTTCCCCCTCTCCGTGGCCATCCCCGAGGACGCCGCCGGCAAGGCGCTGGAATTCCGCACCGTCCAGAGCTACAGCAACGGCCAGGTGGTCCACTGGATCGACCCCTCCCTCACGGCCGAACACCCCTCTCCCCGCGTCAACATCACCGCCAGGGGCGGCGTGGTCCAGGAAGTCGCCGGCGACGAGGCCGGTCCCGCCGCGGGCGACACGGGCGCCGCTC
>DATJVV010000021.1:0-5387 GCA_035501635.1 Solirubrobacteraceae bacterium
GTCCACCAACGGGGGATCCAGCTGGAGCCCGATCTCGGGCGCAACCTCGAACAAACTCACGATCACGGGCACCAAAGCCTCCGAAAGCGGAAACGAGCTTCGGGCCACCTACACCAACACCGCCGGCCACGCCACCACCAACGCCGCGACACTCACGGTGCACCAGGCTCCCTCGGTGACCCAGCAGCCGGTGGGCGTGACGGTGCAAGCGGGCCAGAGCGCGAAGTTCGAAGCGGCCGCGTCGGGCTCGCCGGCGCCCACGGTGCAGTGGGAACGCTCCATCAACGGCGGCTCGACCTGGAGCCCGCTGGCGGACGCCACGGAGAACGCCTACACGATCGCCGAAGTGACGCCCGCGGAAACGGGCTACGAGTTCCGGGCGGTGTTCACGAACGTGGCCGGCAAAGCCACCAGCGCCCCCGCCACCCTCACCGTGCCCACGCACCGCTACACGGCGCTCGGCTGGGGCGATGACACCTTCGGGCAGCTGGGCAACGGCGCCAACACCCGCAGCGATGTGCCCGTGCTGGCTGGCGGCGTGACCTACGTCACCGCGATCGCGGCCGGTGGCCACCACAGCCTGGCGCTGCTCAGCGACGGCACCGTGCGGGCCTGGGGGGCGGGCGGGGACGGGCAGCTCGGCGACGGCGCGACCCTGAGCAGCAACGTGCCCGTGACGGTGAGCGGGCTCAGCGGCGTGAAGGCGATCGCCGCGGGCGAGCACTTCAGCCTCGCGCTGCTCAACAACGGCACCGTGATGGCCTGGGGCTCAAATGAAGCGGGGGAGCTCGGGACGGGCAACTTCGAAGACAGCGATGTGCCCGTGGCGGTGAAGGGTCTGAGCGGCGTGAGCGCGATCGCCGCCAGCGGCGAACACAGCCTCGCGCTGCTCGCGGGCGGCACGGTGGAGGCGTGGGGAGACAACGAACTGGGCGAACTCGGCAACGGGAAACGGGGCAAGAGCAACGTTCCGGTGGCGGTGAAAGGGCTCACGGAAGCCACCGCCGTGGCGGCCGGCGGCGAACACAGCCTCGCGCTGCTCGCGGGCGGCACCGTGGACGCCTGGGGTGGCGACGAATACTGCCAGCTCGGCTACAGGGCCGTGAAGATCCACGAAGAAGAAGAAGAAATCATCGAAGAACCCGAAGAAGAACCCTTCAGCGACGTGCCCGTGGCCGTCGAAGGACTCAACGGCGTGCACGCGATCGCGGCGGGCGGCCGGCACAGCCTCGCGCTGCTGAGCGGCGGCGGCGTGATGGCCTGGGGCAACGGGTCCTCCGGCCAGCTCGGGAACGGCGCGGCGCCGGCCTGCCAGCCCTCGCCGGTGGCCGTCAGCGGGCTTGCGGGCGTGTCCTCGGTCGCGGCGGGCGGCGAAGACAGCATGGCCCTGCTGAGCGACGGCGCGGTGATGAGCTGGGGCGAAGACAAATCCGGCGAGCTTGGCGACGGCAGCTTCGGTGCCTTCAGCGACGTGCCCGTGCAGGTGGTGGGACTCGGCGAGGTGGCGGGCATCGCCGCGGGGGACTTCCACGAGTTGGCCTTCGGCGAACCGGTGCCGGAAGTGACCGCGATCGCGCCCACCAGCGGCGGCACGGGAGGGGGGACCGAAGTCACGATCGCCGGCAGCGGCTTCGAAGGGGCCAGCGCGGTGAGCTTCGGGGCCACGCCCGCGACGAGCTTCGTCGTGAACTCCTCGACGTCGATCACCGCCTTCTCGCCTGCGGGCGGCCTGGGCGTCGTGGACGTGACCGTAACCGGGCCGGCCGGACGCAGCACGCTGGTGGCGGGCGATCGCTTCACCTACGTGGCGGGCCCGGCGATCAAGAAGCTCTCGGCCAAGAAGGGTCCCGGGGCGGGCGGCACGGTCGAGACGATCACCGGCAGCGGCTTCACGGGCGCCACCGGGGTGAGCTTCGGAGCGAACTCCGCGGAGAACGTGCAGGTTGAATCGGCCACGTCGATCACGGCGGTCTCCCCGCCCGGGGCGGGGACCGTGGACGTGACCGTCACCGCCCCCGGTGGCACCAGCGCCACCTCCACGAAGGACCACTTCGAGTACGTGCCCGCCGTGGAAGGCATCTCGCCGGGCTCCGGAGCGGCGACGGGAGGCACCCAGGTGACGATCAGCGGCAGCGGCTTCGCGGTGGGGACGGGAGCCACGCAGCTCAAGTTCGGCTCCAGGTACGCCACCGAAGTGAGCTGCCCCTCCACCACCACCTGCACGGCGCTCACGCCGGCCAACAAAGCGGGCTCGAGCGCGGTGACCGCGGTGGTGGGCAAAGCCAAGAGCGCCGCCTCCGCCCAGGCTCGCTTCAGCTACGAATAGACAGCTCGGGCAGGCGCTGGCGCAGCGAGAGCACTCCGGCGAACAGGTCGCCCCGCTCAGCCACCCGCGCGAGCACCTCCGGGGCCGTGAACCGCAGCTGGGCCGGATCGCCCGAGTCCGCGCACGCGCGCACCTCCGCCCATGAGATCGGCGTGGACACGGTGGGAGCCTCGCGGGCGCGCAGCGAGTACACCGCCACGGTGGTCTTGTGCTCGTCGTTCTGGCTCCAGTCGATCAGCACCCTGCCCCGCCGGCCGGTCCTGGTCATGCGCGAGATCACCAGCTCGGGGCGGCGGGACTCCATGAGGGTGGCCACGGCGTGGGCGAAGGGCTTGGTGTGGGCGTAGGTGACCTCGGTTTCGTTGAGGGGCACGTACACCTGCAGTCCCTTGGAGCCCGAGGTCTTGGCGAACGCCCGCAGGCCCAGCTCCTCGAAGAGCTCGTGCAGCAGCAGGGCCACCGCGCAGCAGTGCACCACGTCCGCGGGGGCGCCGGGGTCGAGATCGAAGGCGAGCGTGGTGGGCCGGGCCAGGCGATCGGCGCGCGAGAGGGAGGGATGCAGCTCGATGGCGGCGAGGTTGGCGAGCCACACCAGCGTGGGGAGGTCTTCGCAGAGGCAGTAGTCGATCGTGCGCGCGCCGCCGCCGCGTCCCCCGCTTGCGATCGGCACGGTGGCAACCCACTCGGGACGATGGCGCGGGGTCTGCTTCTCATAGAAGCGCTTGCCTTGCACGCCGTCGGGATAGCGCTTGAGGGTCAACGGGCGCCCGCGCAGGTGGGCCAGCAGGACGGGGGCGATGCGCAGGTAGTAGTCGATCACCTGGCCCTTGGTGAAGGCGCTGTCGGGGTAGAGGACCTTCTCCAGGTTGGTGAGCTTCAGGGTGCGACCCTCGATCTCGATCTCCACCTCAGCCCTCCCGGGCTACCGCGGCCGCGGGCTTGTCCTCGCGCAGGCCCCTGTAGGAGGGGTGGCGGAGCATGCCCTCGCGGGTCCACTCGGTGAACTCCACCTCGCATACGAGATCCGGGGTGACGAAATGGGCGCCCCGGGGGGGCTGGCGGGGGCCCGCGAAGGGGGAGTCGGGACGCTCGCGGGCCGCGAGCAGCGCGGCGAGGCGGGCGAGGGTCTGTTGCGTGAAGCCGGTGCCCACGCGCCCTGCGTAGCGGAGCTTCCCATCCGCGTTGACGCCGATGTGCAGCGCGCCGATGCGCTTGGCGCGGGCGCCCCGGCCCTCGCTCCAGCCGCCGATCACCACCTCCTGGCCCAGGTGGTGCTTGATCTTCAGCCAGGCGCCGCCGCGGTTGCCGGGCAGGTAGCGGGAGTCCAGGCGCTTGGCCACCACCCCCTCGAGGCCCTGCGTGCGGGTGGCCTTCAGCAGCGCGCGGCCGTGGCCGCGCTGGTAGGAGGACACGCGCCAGTGGGCGCCCTCCAGACCCAGCTCCTCCAGGCGCGCGCGTCGCTCCGTGTAGGGCAGGTCCATGAGGTTCTCGCCGTCGATCCAGAGCAGGTCGAAGATGGCGTAGGTGACGGGCGCGGCCCGCGCGTGGGCGCCCACGGCGGTCTCGCCGCGCAGGTGGATGCGGGGCTGCAGGGCCTCGAAGCTCGGGCGGCCGTGCTCGTCGAAGGCCACGATCTCGCCGTCGAGCATGGCGTCGTGCGGCCCGAGTGCCTCGGCCAGGCCCGCGAGCTCCGGGTAGGCGGCGGTGACGTCGTTGCCGTTGCGGCTCAGCAGCCGCATGCGTCCGCCGCGCAGGTGGGCCTGGGCGCGCACGCCGTCCCACTTGACCTCGAAGGCCCAGCTCGAGTCATCTCCCCCCTCGCCGGCGGGCAGCGTCGAGAGGCGGGCGAGCATCGGGGAGACGAAGTCGGGCATGTCGCGCCGCACGCCCGACGCCGGGTTCACGGCCCGACCGCCTCGGCGATCGTCTCGTCGAGCGTCGCCGCCCCGAGGCACGTCGCTCCCGATGCTCGCTCCACAGTGACGTGAACTCTAGGGGGCCATGACCTCGTCCAGGCGCCATGACCTCGCCTCTAAGGGGCCACGACCTCGCGCAGGCGATGGTCGTCCACGTCATACACGAAGCCCCGCACGCACTCCCGGTGCGGCAGGAAGGGCGAGCGCCGCACCCGCAGGATCGACTGGCGCACGTCGGCGTCCACGTCCGCGAAGGACTCGATCGCGAACGACGGCGCCACCCCCGTGGCCTCGCGCAGCTCCTCGCGGAAGGAGTCGTCGGTGATCGTCTGCATGCCGCAGTCGGTGTGGTGGATCAGCATCACCTCCCGCGTGCCCAGCCGCCGCTGGGAGATCGCCAGCGAGCGGATCACGTCGTCGGTCACCACCCCCCCCGCGTTGCGCAGCACGTGCGCCTCCCCGTGCCCGAGGCCGAGCGCCGCGAACACGTCCAACCGCGAGTCCATGCACGTCACGATCGCCAGCTGCCGCCTGGGACGCACGTCCAGGTGCGCCGCCGGCAGCGCGTCCGCGAAGCCGCCGTTGTTGGCGAGGAGCTCGTCGATGGTGCCCATCAGCGCGTCACCCTATCCGCCGGCGAGAGCTCGGGGCCAGGCGGACGTCCCTAAGGCTCGATCAGGGAGCCTTCCCGGGCCACGCTCACCTCGGGGTCCCTCCCCGCGAGCCGCTCTCCCAGCGCGTCCAGCGCCGCGTCCGTGCGGTCGGGACGGTGGTGGAAAAGCACCACCCGCCGTGCCCCCGCCCGCCGGCCGAGCTCCACCGCGTAGTCCGCCACCGAGTGCCCGTAGTCCGCTTCCGCCGCCTGCTCGGCCGGCAGCAGCTGGGCGTCGTGCACCAGCACGTCCGCGTCTTGCGCCAGCTCCAGCGCCGCCGGGTGGTACTCGCCGAAGCCGTCCTCGCCCGGCCCCAGCATCGTGGGGCAGTGGTCGGGCATGTAGGCCAGCGTGCTCGCCCCCGCCTGGATCCGGTAGCCGAAGGTGCGCCCGCCCTTGTGCGGGATCTCCCGCGCCAGCACCCCAAAGCCCTCGAGCTCCATCTCCCCCGGCGCGACCGTGGCGAACGTCCAGTCCCCTCGCAGCTGGGTG
>DATJVV010000022.1:0-7088 GCA_035501635.1 Solirubrobacteraceae bacterium
CTGCACCGGCTCTTCACGGTGCAGAGCGGCGGCGCGCGCACGCGGGAGGTGGACTGGTGCCAATCCTCGGCGCTGCTCGTGCGGGTGTCGGCGGCCGCCGAGGTGGGCTACCTGGACCCCGACTTCTTCGTGTACTCCGACGAGGTGGACTTCGCCTACCGCCTGCGGGCGGCGGGCTGGCGCAGCCTCTACGTGCCGAGCGCGCGGGCGGTCCACCACGAGCAGCTCTCCACGGGAGCCTCCGCGCGGCGGCGGATCGTGGAGATGGCGCGCAACCGGGACCTCTACATGCGAAAGCACCACTCGCGCCCGGCGGCGCTGGCGGTGCGCTGGCTGACGGCGTGGCCATATGCGCTGCGGGCGCTGGCGGCGCTCGCGCTGCCCGGCCACGATCCCGCGCGCTACTGGCTGCACGCGCGGGCCAGCGTGCGCCCGGGACGGGGCGAGGGGCTGCGGGAGGCGGCGGAGCGGCACAACGGGGCGCTCGACGCCGAGCAGTCCGGGAAATGAGGCCGCTCAGATATCCCGCAACGGGTCCTCGGCGTAGGCCTCCACGTCCCCATGACCCGCGCGGAAGGCCGCCACCCGCGCGCGGCCGTCGCGCGCGAGCGAGGCGGCCGCCTCGCGCTCGTGGGGGGCGAAGAAGCGCGTGAGCGCCAGCAGCGCCGGCGCGAACGCCAGCCAGGCGATGCGGGAGAGCAGGCCCGCGAGGCCCGCGGTGGGCAGCAGCAGCTCGCCGGAGACCGCCACCGCCGCGAAAATCGCGCTCAGCTGGGCCAGCCGGCGCCATTCGAAGCTCACCGCGAACACGCGCCTGGTGAGCAGGTGCATCAGCGCGATCATCACCGCGTAGGCGCCGCACAGCGCGAGGCCCGCGCCCGCGAGGCCGAGATTCAGGCCGCTCGCGGGCACCAGCACGAACAGCAGCGCCACGTTCGCGCCCAGGCCCGCCAGCGCCGCCGGGAGGTTGCGCTCGGTCACGCCGGCGCGGCCGGTGATCGCGATCATCACCCGGTAGAGGCCATAGAGGGTCCAGCCGAGCGCCAGCCACGGCAGCGCCCGGTAGGCGTCGAAGTACGCCGGCGCGGCGAGCAGGCGCACCAGCCAGCGTCCCAGCAGCGCCACGCCCACCACCACCACCCCGGTGGCCAGCACGAAGTAGGTGGTCACCGTGGAGTACAGCCTCCCGGCGTGGGCATCGCTGTCGATCGAGTAGGCCAGCGGCGGCCACGCGTACTGAAAGCCGCGCACGAACACGAACACCACCGTGGCCAGCTGCACGGCGATCGCGTACTCCCCGGCCGCCGCCGAGCTCACGCCGCGCAGCAGATAGAAGCGGTCGGCCACCTGCAGCGCGTAGACGCTCGCGTCAGCCGGAACGGTGGGCAGGCCGAAGGCGAGCATCGCGCGCAGATCGCCGGTGCGCACCCGCAATGAGAAGCGCGCCCGCAGCGCCCACCACAGGCCGAGCACCACGATCGCCGAGGCGCCGAAGTTGCCCAGCAGCAGCCCCCGCGCGCCCTCGCCGGCGAACACCACGAGCGCGATCGTGAACAGCACCGTCATCGCCACGTTCGCTCCCGAGGCGTACATGTAGGCGCGCCTGCGTTCGTCCACCCGCAGCTGCGCGTAGGCCATCTCGAGGTTGGTGAACGCCCACAGGCCGAGCACCGCGCAGTCCATCAGCGCCGCGTCGGCGTGGCCGAGCAGCAGGCGCGAGAGCTGCGCGGAGAACACGAGCGCCACCAGCGAGGCCAGCGTGGTGGTCCAGGCCACGGTGGCGGTCGCCGTGCGGGCGATCCGTGCCCGGCGCAGTGGGTCCTCGTCGTTGAAGTAGAAGCGCACGAACGCCTCGTCCACGCCCAGGCGCAGCACGATGCTGAACAGGATCACCGATGTCAGCAGCGAGTTGTAGACGCCGTAGCCCGAGGTGGACACGTGGCGCGTGTACAGCGGCAGCGTGAACACCGCGATCCCCTTGGCGAGGATTTCCGCGGCCTGGTAGGCCGCGCCGGTGCTCACCAGCCGCCGCAGGTAGTCGCGCATCGGGCGCAGGCTACTCAGGCACGCAGGCCACCGAGGACAGCGCCTCGCGCGCGGGCCAGGGCACCTCACGGCGCGCGAAGGCCACCCCGAGCGCGAGCAGGGTCCAGGTGAAGGGGTCCTCGAGGAAGTCGGCATAGGTCCAGGTGTGCAGCACGAGCGCCGCGAAGCAGGCGGCGAGGGCGATGCGCGGCGGCGAGCGGCCGGCGTCCTTGAACAGGACGGCGAAGGCGCACACCAGCAGGGCGAGATAGAGGGCGAGCCCGACGATGCCCTGCTCGGCGGCGACGGTGATGGGGATCGTGTGGGAGGCGGCGGCGGCGTTCTGGGAGCTGGCGTCGCCGTGGCGCCTGTACTCGGTTTCGAAGGAGCCCGAGCCCCAGCCCTGCAGGGGCCGCCGGGCGAACAGTTCCAGGCCGCCGGAGACGAGCGTGGTGCGGCCGCTGGTGGCGTTGCCGGCGGAGCCGCCGGTGCCCTTCAGGCCGAAGTGCAGGCCGGCGGGGGCGAGCAGCAGGACCGCCCCGGCGATCGCCAGCAGTCCGCCCGCGACGCAGAGGGTGGCGCGCACGTCCCAGCGGTGGGCGGCGAGCACCGCCAGGCCGAGCAGCAGGGCGGCGATGCTCGACTGGGAAAAGCTTGTCACCAGGCCCGCGAACAGCCATGCCAGCACGCCCGCGCCGATCAGCACCTCGCGCCGGCGGGAGGTCCAGAGCACGATGGCGGTGACGGGAAGCATCGCCAGCGCGAGGAAGCGCCCGTAGATGCTCGGGTCGAAGAACACGGAGTTCACGCGGAAGTAGTTGTCGTACTGGTTGGCGGCCACCACCCTGGGGTTCAGGAAGAGTTCCTTGCGGGCGTACTCCACGAAGCCCACGCCGGCGAACAGCACCGCGAGGGCCACCGCCACGCCCAGGCAGGCGAGGGCGAGCTCGCGCGTCCAGCGCACGTCGCGCAGCAACAGGAAGAGCAGGCCGAAGGGGACGTAGAAGAAGGCGACGTTCTCGGCCGCCTTCGCGTGGTCGGCCGAGTAGAGGGCCTGCAGCGCGTAGAGCGCCACGGCCGCGAGCAGCAGCCATTCCAGGCCCCGCGGCGAGAGCAGGACGTGGGCCGGCCCCCCCGCTTCGGGCGCCTCCTCATCGCCCTCATCGGCGCGCGGCGCGGCGCGCGGGCCCATGCGCATCAGGCGTGGCAGCAGCTGGGCGATGACGCCGGCGGCGACCACCACGTAGAGGGGGACGAGCAGGTTGACGGTACGCCCGTCGGCGGAGATGGGCACGCGGAAGGGGAGCGCGAGGATCGCCAGCACCGGCAGTGCGCGGGGGTCGCGGCGGATCAGCCAGACGAGCGCGGCGAGGGCCAGGAGCGCGGCGAGGGCGCCCGCGAGGATGCCGGCCACTGTCAGCGCTCCAGGGTGAAGGTGCGGGGATAGTTGATCGTGCGGTGCTGCCGGCGCAGGCTGACGCGCACACGGTATTCGCCGGCGCCGGCGAGCGGACCGCGGTTGAGAGGCAGGACGCTCGCCACGCCGCCGGGCGCCCGGCGGCTGGGCACGCGCACGATCGTGTAGCCGCGGGGTTCGCCGCGACGGCCGTTCCAGCGCAGCGAGAACTGTTTGTAGCGGGCCACCCGCCAGTCGCGCACGAGCGTGGCCACGGTGTTCCCGGCGCCATCGAGGATCGTGACGGTGACGGCGTCGGCGTGGGCGAGCTTGAAGGAGATCCGCTCTTCTCGGGCGGGTCCCGCGGCGGTGGGCGAGAAGCGGGGCGTGAGCTCGGGGCTCTGCAGAACGGTGGGAGTGTGCTTGAGGCGCTGGGTGATGAAGAAGGCCGCAAAGCAGGCGAGCACGAGCAGCGCGAACACGGCGCCCGCCAGCGGCTGGGTGCGAGCGCGAGCGCTAATCCTCGCCGCCTTGGGCGAAGCGCTCGACGGTGTCCGAGCGCAGGCCGAGGCGCAGCGTCTCCAGCGAGAGCACGTCGTCGGGGGCGATGTTGCCGAGGTTGCACTCGGTGCCGAACTGGTGCAGCAGCCACACCTGCTGCTCGCGGCGGGGAGCCTCGAAGATCAGCAGGTCGGGTTCGACGGCGTGGACGATCTCGTCGATCAGCCCGGTGCGCACCTCGCCGTCGGCGCGGTAGATGCCGGCGGTGCCCGACTCGCGGGCCTCGGTGATGACCTTCCAGGCGCCGGCCTGCAGGTCGCGTTCGATCTGCTCGACCCACACGTAGGGGGCCATGATGAAGTCGGTGTCCTTGCTGCCCACCTCGGCGAGCACCACGAAGCCGGCGGCGGCGAGCGTGCGGATCAGGTGGCTCTTGACATCGGGCTCCAGCGGGATGGTGCCGTCGGAGACCTCCACGTGGCGCAGGCCGAGCTCCCGTAGCCAGGCCACCAGCCCCTCCACGCGGCCCTGGCGGATGGCGAGCTCGGTGAGCGTGCCGCCGAGCACCACCGGGATGTCGTGGGCGGCGTAGCGGGCGAGCTTGGGGCGCAGGTTGGCGCTCACCAGGGCGGTGCCCCAGCCGAGCTTGACGATGTCCACGCTCGCGCCGGCCACCTCCAGCAGGCCGTCCACCTCGGCGATCGACATGCCGCGGTCGAGCACGTGGGTGATGCCGTGTTCGCGCGGCTTGCACGAGCGCGCGGGAATGTCGAGGAAGCCGGCTATCGCTTGGCGGTCACGGAGCCGCTTCGTTGGACTGGCCGGCTTCGCCGGAGGAGCCGGCTTCGGCGGCGTCGGCGGGTGTGGCCTTGTCCAGGCCGGCGATCACCACCACCGGGGCGCCGCCCACGAGGGGCGAGACGCTGGCTTCGATCGGCGCCACCCGGGTGACCGAGAGGGAGCGGGCGACGGCTTCGGCTTCGCCGCGATGGCCCGAGGAGTACTGCACGACGGTCGTCTGGCGGGTGCCGGGCGGCACGCCGTCCAACGGCGCGGCCTGGGAGTAGCCGCTCTGCTGCAGGCTCGCGGCGACCCGGTGGGCCAGTCCGGCGGTGCCCGTGCCGTTGAGCACCGCCACCTGCAGTTCAGCGGCGGCGGCGCTGGAGACGGCGGCGTGGTGCACGTGGGCGGGGGTGCGGCTCGCGCTCGAGGTGACGGCGCTGGTGGTGGCGCCCTTGGGCGAGCCGCCGCCACCGCCGAGGGAGGTGACGATGAGCACGACGGCGATCACGGCCGCGATCACGCCCCCAACGATCAGCAACGTGGCACGCGCCGGGGAGCGGCGGTTGGCGCGGCTGACGGTGGCGTCGGCGGGCATCGTGCTGCCCGGGCGCGGCGGGCGGGCGGCGGCGACGGCGCGGGGCTCGGGCGAGGGAGGCCGGCGCGGACGATCGGTGACGGGGGGACCACCCGAGCTGGCGCGCGTGGCGGTCGCTCCGGGCCCGGCGACGGCCGCGGTCGCTCCCGCGGCGCTGGCTGGGGCGCGGCTGGGCGCGCCGTTCGCGGCCGCGGTGGCCGATCCGGCGGCGGGCGCGGGCGTGGCCGTAGGAGGCGCGCCCGCAGGGGGAACGGGAGCTCGCGGCGTGGCGGCGGGAAACGCGGCGGCGGCTCCCGCCGCGGTGGCCGGGGCGGGCGCGGCCGGAGCGGGAGATGTCGGGGGCGTCCTCGGCGTCGTCGTCGGCACGGGCGTCGCGGCGGGCTTGGGTGAGGCGGACGTCGTGGCGGCGGCGGGCGTGGCGGCGGGCGCGGGCGTGGCGGCGGGCGAGCCGACCGACGGCTGGGTGGTCGGCTGTGCTCCGGAGGCGGGGGTCCCCGAGGCGGGCGCGGCGGCGGCGGTCTGGGCCACCGCCGGAGCCTGAGCGGGGGCGGGCACCGGCGTGACGGACTGGGCGATCGCCGGCGCCGGCTGACCGGCGGCGGCGAGCGGCTGCTGAGAGGTCATGGCGGTGGCCGGTTGGCCCGGGACGCCGGGGGGCGGGACGGGCACGGAGGCGCGCTGGACGGGGCGGGCGACGGCGGTCTGACGCTGGATGCGGGCGGCGGCCTCGGCGCTCACGCGGCGCTCGAGCTCGGCGGCGCGCTCGGGGGCGCGGCCGGCCCACTCGCGCAGGCGCTTGAGCTCACGCGCCTGGGCGAAGACGAGCAGGGAGAGGACGGCGATGCCGATCAGCGCGGCGAAGGCCACGAGGGCGCCGATCTTCTCGAAGGTGCTGGAGATGGAGAGGGCGAGAAGCAGTGCGGCCATCAGCGGTCCCGGGAGTGTATGAGCGGATCGGGCGTATCGGGGCGGTCGGGCTGAGCATCTTCGCCGCGGGGCGGCTCGGAGTCGCGCTCAGAGGCCCTCGTGACCGAGCGGATCGCGGGGGTGCGCTCGCGGGCGGCGGAGAGCTCGGAGACCTTGGCGGCCAGGCCGGCGGCGTCGCCTTCGAGCACGAGCAGGCCGATCTCGGCGAACATCGCCTCGACGGCGTCCACGGGCAGGGGCACGCGCTCGGCGAGGGAGATCTTCTCGGCGGAGGTGGGCAGGGCGCGCTCGTAGTCGTTGAAGAGCTGCTCGGTGAGCTTCTCGCCGGCGCGGCGGCCGACGATCTCGATCTCGATGTCGCGGTCGGGGTCAAGACCGGAGAGCTCGACCATCGCACGGGCGAGGTCGACGATGGGCACCGGCTCGCCCATCTCCAGCACGAACACGTCCGCGCGGGGTGGCTGGGGGATGGGCAGCCCGGCGGGGCCGGGCGCCGCGTGGGCGTCGGTGGCGAGACGGGCATTCAGGGAGCCGGCCTGGATGATCAAATGGACGGCCTCGGGGATGGTCATGAAGTAGCGGGTCATGCGCTCGTCGGTGACGGTGACGGGGCCGCCGCGGGCGATCTGGGCTTCGAAGATGGGCACCACGCTGCCCGAGGAGCCCAGCACGTTGCCGAAGCGCACGGCGCTCCAGCGGGTGTCCGGGAAGCGGGCGGCGGCGGCCTCGATGGCGAACTCGGCGAGGGCCTTGGAGGCGCCCATCACGGTGGCGGGGGCGACGGCCTTGTCGGTGGAGACGAGCACGAAGCGCCGCGCCTTGAGCTGGCCGGCGACGTGGGCGACCACGCGGGTGGCGATG
>DATJVV010000023.1:0-2306 GCA_035501635.1 Solirubrobacteraceae bacterium
AGCCTCGGCTGCCTCCTTGAACTTCTCCTCGGCCTGGGGATCGTGGGCGTTGACATCGGGGTGCAGCTCCCGGGCGAGACCCCGGAAGGCCTTCTTGATCTCCTGCTCGGAGGCGTCACGCCCGATGCCCAGCACCTGGTAGGGATCGCGTGGCACGGTGGAGCTCATCGATGTCTCGCTCTCATGCTTCGGCGTAGGCGGCCTCGACGAAGCGCGAGAGCTCGTGCGCCGCCTCGCGCACCGTCACGATCGCCTCCGCGTAATCCATCCGCACCGGCCCGATCACCGACACGGTGCCGAGCTTGCGCGCGTTCACGCCATAGCCGCTGGCCACCAGTCCCAGGGAGCGCATCGCCGGAAGCTCGTTCTCGGCGCCGATCCGCACGTACAGACCGTCCTGCGCAAGCGCCGCGCGCAGCACCCGCAGCAGCGCCACCTTGCGCTCCAGCAGTCCCATCAGCTCGTTGATCTGGGCCGTGTCCTCGATCATCCCCCGCGTGAACAGTCGCGCGGTACCCTCCACGTACAGCGCGTCCTCGTCCTCCCCCTCGATCTCCACGAACGCCGGCGCCAGCCGGCGCAGAAACGCCAGCTCGGTCTGCGTGAGATCGGGATCGACGAGCCGCTGGTGCACCATGCGTGCGCCCAGGCCCAGGCCGGTGAGACGCTCGTTGAGGTACTCGCCCGCCCAGGACAGAAGGCCGGGGTCCACCGCCGCGTCGAAGGTCACGAGCATCTTCGAGACCCCGCCGGTGGAGGTGATGATCACCACCATCACCACCTGCGGCTGCAACGCCAGCACCTCCACGTGCCTGATCTCGGCGGTGTTCACCGCCGGAGCAGAGACCACCGCCAGGAGATTGGTCACCTGCGAGAGCGTCTCGGTGGTCGCTCGCACCGCCTCCTCGACTTCGCGGCGGATCAGCGAGAGCTGCATACGGGGCGCGAGCTCCGCGCCAATCGGCAGGCCCTTCCCCGAGGCGAGCATGAGATCCACCACGTAACGCTGGCCGGCGTCGGTGGGCACCCTGCCGGCGGAGATGTGTGGATGAGCGAGCAGACCGAGCTCCTCGAGCAGCGCGAGCTCGTTGCGCACGGTGGAGGCGCGGCAGTCGAGCTCGCGATCGGCGGCGATCACCCGCGAGGCCACCGGCTGGCCGGTGCGCAGATAACCCTCGACCACGCGGCTGAGGATCAGCTCCTGACGCGCGCTCAGCGAGCGCATCGCTTGCGCCATGAGGGCGAGATCGCGACCATCCCAGGATTCTATGAGCCCCGCGGGCGGGGCCCCGGGGCTCAGCTGAGCTCGAGCTCGGCCCGCGCGTTGCGCACGATCTGGTTGCCAGCCTGTTCGGCGACCGTGTCGACGACCACCCGACCGTCGCCGACCTCGCGCACGGTGCCCTTGACGAGGATCTCCTGCTCGGGCACGCCCATGCCGCGGAACTGCACCGAAAGGCGTCTGAGCGACTCCGGCCCACCGGCCGCCTCCGTCTGGGCGCGCGCCACCTGCGCCATCGTCCACAGCCCGTGCAGGATGCGTCCCGGCAACCCCACGGCACGAGCGAACTCCTCGTCGATGTGAATCGGGTTGAAATCCCCCGAGGCGCCGGCATAGCGCACGGTCAGGTACTTGTCGGGCGTGATCGCGAGCTCCGGCAGCTCGGCTCCCACCTGCTTGAGGTCGGCCATCTCTCTCACACTCCTCGCACGATGTTGGTCCATATGCCGCGGCACACCCGCTCGCCGCGCTGGTTGGTCGAGACCGACTCGAACACGTAGTAGCCGCGGCCGTCTCGTTCGGAGATGTCCTTCACGCTCGCCGTGGTCGTGATCTCATCGCCCGCCACCACCGGCGCGCCCCACTCGAACTCCTGGCCCCCGTGCACCATCATCGCGAAGTTCAGCTCGATCTCGGGATCGAAGATCGGCGGGCCCACCGAGGGCGCGCTGTAGACGACCGCGAACATCGGCGGCGCCACGAGGTCGGCGTAGCCGGCGTCTCGGGCGGCCTGCAGGTCGAGATGCAGCGGGTTGGTCTCGCCGACCGCTCGCGCGTACTCGCGGATCTTCTCGCGGCCGACCGCATAGGTGGTCGGCTCGTAGGTCTTGCCGATCGCTTGGGTGTTCACAGGCACCTGGAGGAGCTCCTCTGGTCGGGTTGGGCGCACGTGCGCGTGACCGCGGCGGGGCAGTTTACGCATACCGGCCAGTGGTCGCGTTGCGCCTCGCTGAAGCCGGCCCACCGCTGGCCGCGGCGAGCGGCCGCCGGCGCGCCGATCGGGCACGCGCCGGCGGACCCGCCC
>DATJVV010000024.1:0-2373 GCA_035501635.1 Solirubrobacteraceae bacterium
GCCGATGGCGATGTGCTGGCCGGCGGCGAAGCCCGCCGTGCTGCTCACCGCGAGGGTGTGTTCGCCGGTGTGGGCTTCCGCGGCGAGGACGGCGGCGGCGCCCGCGGCCTGGCCCTGGACGCCGGTGAGATTGGCGTAGGCGGTGAACGCGAGCACCGAGCCGCCGGGCTGATGCCCGGGCAGCGACGGCTGCGAGGTGGTGTAGGCGGGCCGGTCAACGTCCGGCTCGGCGACGAGGCCCGCCGGATGGCCGTGGCCGCAGTCGGGCTCGCACTGGTTCACGTCTGGCCAGCTGAGGGTGGCGAGGAAGCTGGTGGTTCCGGTCGCGGTTTCGTAGCGGTAGAGGTTGGGCTGCCCCGCCTGGGCTTCCGCTCCCAGGGGTCCCGGCGCGGGGAGCTTGGCGGTGGCCACGAAGTACACCGCGGAGCCGTCGTCGGCGATGGCGGTGACTCCCGTGACGCCTTCGTCGCCGCCGATCGCCAGCACCGACATTGGCTGATCGGGGCCGATCGCCCGGGAGGTGGTGTTGAACTCGTAGAGTTCGTTGGCGCTCGATGCTCCCGCGAGTTCCTCGTTGCTGGTGAAGAACACCAGCGAGCCGTCCGCCGCGGCGCCCTCGTAACGGGCTTCGCCGCCGGAGGACGCGTCGTCGATTTCCACCGTCCGCGGCTGTTCCACGGTGGGCGGTTCGAGTTCCAGGTCGCGCATGAAAAGGTGGGGTCGGCCGGCGCCCTCCAGCTCGGTGCGCGGCGGGGGGCTCTCGAAGAACGCCTTCTCGCCGTTCTCGGAGAGGGCGTGCGTGCTGGTGCCCTGGTAGTCGGGGGGCAGGAGTTCTTCTTTGAGCCAGCCGCCCGCCCCGAGGATGCCGCCATATGGGCTGATGAGCTGGCCTTCTTTGACGTCCACCAGGGTGGTGGCTTCGGCGTACACGTCGCCCAGGTGGTCCCGCAGGTAGAGATACTGGGGCGGGTAGTTGAGCTCTTTCAGCCCGCTGGCATCTCCCGTGAGGGGTTCAGCGCTGCTGAAGACCACTGTCGAGGCGTCGGGAGTGGCGGCGTCCAGCTCGGCCGAGTAGGGCCCTTCGCCTGTGCCGGTTCCACCCTGTGAGAGCCACGTCAGCCTCCCGTCCGGACCCTGCAGGTAGAGGTCGTTGGCGTGGGAGCCCGCCGGGCGTCTTACGCCTTCGGAGTAGGGGGCGGGCGTGGTGAAGATCGTCTGGCTCAGATCCCCCGTGAAGAACACGGGCTCCTGGCCGGCGAAGAAGCCGCTCAGCGGCTGGGGGGGCGCAGGTGTGAGGGCGCCGGTCTGCCAGCCTTCCGGGGTGCGCCGCGAGCGGTAGAGGTTCACGGCGCCCGAGCCTGCGCCGCAGCAGCCGCCCACCCCCTCCCAGTCCACGGCGTCGCCGGAGGTTGCGGCCAGCGCGAAGTTGGGCAGCTCGCCGTCGAGGCCCTTTTCGAGACCGTTCTCGGTGTAGCGGCTCACGAGCTCGTAGGCGCGGCCGTCCGGCAGCCCCGTGCTGAGGGCCAGCGAAGAGGAGCGGCCGAACGCCAACAGCGCGAGGCAGGTCGCGACCGCGGCCGCTGCGCGAAACATCCCTCAGCTGCCCCGAGGGCAGGGGACGGTGGCCTCGGCGCTGGTGTGACTGCCGTCGTCGAACGCGAAGTCCGCGGCGAAGCGAAAGCCTCCACGGGGACAGACGCGAGGCAGCATCAGGCCCCTGGGGCGGTAGGAGACCACATGGCCGTGGGAGTTGCGGTGATAGAGGATGTGGGCAGGCCCGATCGTGGAGGTGAGGGCCACCACGGCGGCGTCGGGCGCCGCGGGAAGGGTTGGCACGACGGGCAGGCTCGTGTCCAGGTTCCCGCGGGTGGGGCCGGGGGAGAGGGCCGCGGGGAACACGAGCTGGGCCAGCAAGGGGCTGGTGCCCCGAGCGTAGTACAGGAGGCTCAGCTGGCCTTCCCGCAGGGGAGCCATGAAGGTGTCGATGGTGGCCCGCTCGGCGATCACTCGCGAGCCGAAGGGCACCTCCACAACCGCGCTGCCATAGCCCACCCGGGAGTCCACCGGGCAGCCTCCGGGCCCGGCTCTCTGGAGGGTGCTCACGGAGCAGTTTTCGAGGCCCAGGCCGCTGGTCGCGAAGCCAAGGGTCCCCGGATAGCTCAGATCGATGTCCCGCAGCGGCGAGGGGGCGCCGGTGGAGGTGGGGGAGGAGAGGCGAAATGCGAACACGATCGTGCTGCCCCGCCCAAGGCGCTCGGGCCGCAGGCCCACCCGCAGCCGGGCGCTCTGGTTGGCCGCGGCCACCCCGGGCAGGGAGGCGCACACGCAGGCGAGCGTCAGCAGGGCCACCCGCGCCTTGGGCACTCCGCATCC
>DATJVV010000025.1:0-3069 GCA_035501635.1 Solirubrobacteraceae bacterium
GACCTCGACAGGACCTTTGCCGGTCAGCCACGGCGGCTTGGACCGATCCTCGCGCGGGTTGACACAAGTCGCGGTCGCGAGCAGCTCTTCTTGGACCACGTGCCCGAGGTGCTCCGCCGGCTCTCGGAGAATGCGAGGATCGCCTCGATCACCGCCTCGAATGCGATCGAGGGGGTCATCGTCGAGAGCGAGCGGGCCGTCAAGATCGCCGAGGGGGCACCGCGGTTTCGCAACCGAAACGAGAGGGAGTTCGCCGGATACCGCGACGCCATGGACGGACTGATGCGGCTCAACCGCTACGAGCCGCTCAGCATCCCCTTCATGCTCCATCTCCACCGGCGGCTCTTCCAGCACACCGGCGGCCGCGGTGGCCACCTGAAGACCGATCCAAACCACATCGTCTCTTACGAGCGCGGCCATCGCGAGATCGTCTTCGAGCCGCCGCCTCCCCGCGAAACCGAGCACCTTCTGCGCGAGACCTTCAGCCGCTACCGCGCCGCCAAGCGAGACGAAGTGGGGCATCCGCTGGTGCTGATCGGCGCCCTCATCCTGGACGTGCTCGCCATCCATCCAGTCGCTGATGGCAACGGCCGCCTCGCACGCCTGCTCACGACCTACGAGCTGCTCGCGCAGGGCTACGGGGTCGCGCGATACGTGAGCCTGGAGCAGCGGATCTACGAGTCGAAGAACACCTACTACCAGCGCCTCTACGAGTCGCAGCGGGGCTGGCACACTGGCCAGCACACCATCTGGCCGTGGGTCTCATATCTCGCCAGCATCCTTTCGCTCGCGTACGACGACTTCGAGGCCAGCCTCGCCGCGGCAGGGGATGCCGTGGGCAGCAAGCAGGAGCGCGTGCGCAACTACATCCTGGAGCAGGCGCCGCCCGAGTTCCGCCGCCGCGAGGTCGAGCGAGCGATGCCGGGCATCAGCGTCGCGACGATCCGGCTCGTCCTGAATGAGCTCCGTGACGAGGGACGGATCGCGATCGACGGGGCTGGCCCCGGCGCCCGCTGGCGGCGCGTGTCATCAGCGACCACCACCGGATCGGGCCGGCACGAGGCTGGGGGTTCGTCCCGAGCCGGCTTACTCGCCGGCCGAAGCGGCGTCAGACGTCCCCCGCCTCCCCCATCGTCGCCGGAGCGGTGCGCGTGAGGGCCACCACCCCGAGTCTCCAACCTCCGCCCGCGCCGCTCCTCACCCGCTACCCTCACCAGAGGGCGCGCTTCGCACGGACCGGGCGCGCATGTCGTGATCGCTCGGTGGCGTCCTCGGATGCCGGGGGAAGGCTGGCCGGTCGCCACCGACCATGGGTACCTTCGCCGAACTGATCCATCGCCGCGCCCGTCTGGTGCTCGCCGCCACGGCGCTGCTCACGGTGCTGGCGGGCGTGGTGGGCGCGGGCGTGGTCGGCTCGCTGAGCGCGGGCGGCGTGTCCGATCCCTCCGCCCCCAGCGAGCGGGCGGCCCGTGAGCTCGCGGGCGCGAGCGGGGTCTCCCCGCAGCCGGGCGTGGTGGTGCTGGTTCGTCCCGCCGGCGGCTCGCTTCTCGGACCCGCGGGCCGGGCGTTGATCGCGCGGGTGGACGGCGAGCTTCGCGCTCAACCGGCCATCTCCCGGGTGGCCAGCCCCCTGCGCGCGCGCGCTCCCGCCACGCTCGTCTCCCGCGACGGCCGCGAAGGGCTTGTGCTCGGCTACTTCTCCGCGCGGACCCCCGACCATGCCGCCACCGCCGCCGCCCGGCGGGTGGCCGGCGCGCTCGCCCACGTGCCCGGCGTGCGGGTGGGCGGCGATCAGCTCACCTACAGCCAGCTGGAAAGCACCATCTCCTCCCAGCTGCCCGAGGTGGAGCTGGTGGCCTTCACGATCCTGCTGGTGCTCTCGCTGCTGGCCTTCCGCGGCCTGGCGGCGGCGGCGCTGCCGCTGATGGTGGGGGCGGTGGCGGTGGCGGGCAGCCTGCTGATCATGCGGGCGCTGGCCGAGGTGACCTCCCTGTCGGTGTACTCGCTGAACCTCATCACCGGCCTGGGCCTGGGGCTGGCGATCGACTACTCGCTGTTCGTGGTCTACCGCTACCGCGAGGAGCTCGCCCGACGGGGCCACTGCTCGCGGGCGCTGGGCCGCACGCTGGCCACGGCCGGGCGCACGGTGCTGTTCTCGGCCCTCACCGTGTCGGTGGCGTTGCTCTCGCTGCTGGTGTTCCCCCAGCCGATGCTCTCCTCGATGGGCATCGCGGCGGCGGTGGTCACGCTGTTCGCCGCCTTCGCCGCCCTGGTGCCGCTGGGCGCCGTGCTCGCGCTGCTGGGCCCCCGCGTGAACGCCCTCTCCCCGGCCTGGCTGCGCCACGGGCGCCTGCGCGGCGACGGTCCCGTGAAGGAGGGCCGCTGGTATCAGCTGGCGATGGGCGTCTCGCGCCGTCCCCTGCCGGTGGCAACCGCATGCGCGGTGGCGCTGCTGGCGGTGGGCCTGCCCGCCCTGCACCTGAACCTCGGCGCCACCGACTCCCGCGTGCTGTCACGGGGAGCGAGCGCCCGGACGGTGGATGCCGCCGTGGCCGCGCGTTTCGCCGCCGACGCCGACGATCCGATGACGCTGGTCGCCCAAGCGCCGCGAACCGCCATGGCACGGGCGGCGCTGGTCGGCTATCGGCAGGAGCTCGCGCGACTTCCCGGCGTGGCGAGCGCGCAGGCGCCGCGGCCGCTCGCACGGGGGCTGTGGTCGCTCGAGCTGCTCTCCGCCCACCCGCCGCTCGCCGAAGCCTCCCAACGGCTGGTGGGCGCCGTGCGCGGGCTGCACGCCCCCTACCCCACGCTGCTCTCCGGGGTGGCCGCGGGACAGTACGACCAGCACCTGAGCCTGCGCTCCCACATGGCCCTGGCGCTGCTGATGCTGGCGTGCACCACCCTGGTGGTGCTGTTCGTGATGACCGGCTCGGTGACGCTCGCGGTGAAGTCGCTGCTGATGAACCTGCTCACCCTGTGCGGCGCCTTCGGGCTGCTGGTGCTCATCTTCCAGGACGGACACCTGCAGGGTCTGCTCGGCTACACCGCCACCGGGTCCCTGGAGCAGAC
>DATJVV010000026.1:0-2345 GCA_035501635.1 Solirubrobacteraceae bacterium
CGTGGGAACGCGAACACGCGGGGTAGGCCCCGGCGCCGTGCGGTGACGCCCACTCTGACCGACACCCGCTCGGCGGAGCTCTACCGACGCGCGCTGCGGGTGCTGCCCGGCGGCGTGAACTCGCCGGTGCGGGCGATGGAAGCGATCGGACGGGAGCCGATCTTCATCGCGCGGGGGGAGGGGGCGGAGCTGATCGACGTGGACGGCAACCGGTACGTGGACTACGTGTGCTCGTGGGGACCGCTGATCCACGGCCACGCCCACCCGCACGTGCTGCGGGCGGTGGAGCGGGCGGCGGCGGCGGGCACGAGCTTCGGGGCGGCGACCGCCGGTGAGGTGGAGCTCGCCGAGGAGGTGGCGAGGCGGATGGGCTCGGTGGAGATGCTGCGGATGACCTCCTCGGGCACCGAGGCCACGATGAGCGCGCTGCGCCTCGCGCGGGCGGCCACGGGGCGCGAGCTGGTGCTGAAGTTCGAGGGGGCCTACCACGGCCACGTGGACGGCCTGCTGGCGCGGGCGGGATCGGGGCTGGCCACC
This sequence comes from Solirubrobacteraceae bacterium, assembly GCA_035501635.1. Classification (GTDB taxonomy): domain Bacteria; phylum Actinomycetota; class Thermoleophilia; order Solirubrobacterales; family Solirubrobacteraceae; genus Palsa-744. The sequence goes on from DATJVV010000026.1 coordinate 538, forward strand.
CAGGCGCTGCCCTCCAGCCCGGGGGTGCCGGCGAGCACCACGGCGCTGACGGTGCTGGTGCCCTGGAACGACGAGGCGGCGCTGCGGGCGGCGTGCGCGGAGCACGAGCTGGCGGCGGTCCTCGCGGAGGCGCTGCCCGCGAACATGGGCCTGGTGGCGGCCGACCCGGGCTTTCTGGCGCTGGCGCGGGAGCTGGCGGACGCGAACGGGGCGCTGCTGGTGCTCGACGAGGTGATCAGCGGCTTTCGCGTGGCGCGGGGCGGGGCCCAGGAGCGGGAGGGTGTGAGCGCGGATCTGACGATCCTCGGCAAGGTGCTAGGAGGCGGGCTGCCGGCGGCGGCTGTGGGCGGGCGAAAAGCGCTGATGGAACTGCTGGCGCCGGCCGGCGCGGTCTACCAGGCGGGCACCCTGTCGGGGAACCCGCTGGCGGTGGCGGCGGGGCTGGCGACGCTCGAGCTGCTGGACGAGGCGGCATACGGGCGCTTGGCGCAGATCACCGAGCGGCTCGCCGAGGGGCTCGCGGCGGCGGCGGCGGCGAACGGGCGGGCGGTGAACGTGGTCAGCGCGCCGGGCCTCTTGACGGTGTTCTTCGGCGCCGGGCCGGTGCGGGACTTCGCGGAGGCGCGGGCGTGCAACGCCGATGCCCACGGCGCCTGGTGCCGGGAGCTGCTCGCGCGAGGGGTCTATCCGCCGGCTTCCCAGTTCGAGGCGTGGTTTCCCTCGCTGGTCCACGGCGAGGAGCAGATCGAGCGCACGCTGGCGGCCGCCGGCGAGGCGTTCGCGGCGCTTGGGGAGCTGGAGACGGGTGCCGGGCACTCGACGAAAGGCACCGGATGATCGCTGGCGGCGGAAACGGCGGCCTGGGCGCGCTGTGGGAGCTGTTGAGCCGACAGGGCGGTCTGCTGGCGAGCCTGCTCGGGCCCGCACCGGCGACGGGCGAGCGGGGGCCCGCGCAGACGGTGGCCCGGGGACCCCGTGCGCAGCGGGCGCCGGACGAGTACGAGCTGCTGGTGGAGGCGATCTACGAGGGCTACCTCCTGCACTACGACACGCCCCGGGTGGTCGTGTCTTTGGAGGCCGACCTGGGGCTGCTGGCGGGGGATCGCCTGTACGCGCTGGGCCTGGCGCGGCTGGTGGCGCTGGGTGACGGGCCGGCGGTGGCGGAGCTGGCGGACACGATCACGCTCAGCGCGCTCGCACACGCCTCTGACGCGCCGGAGCTCGCGGAGGCGGTGTGGCAGGCCGGGGCGCGGGCCGTGGGCTGGGGGTGCAGCGAGGCGCACGCGCGGGCCAAGCGGCTCGCCTTCGGCGGCTCCTCGGAAGCGCTCGATGCGATGCGCACAAGCGCTGAGGGGGCGACGGCGGCGCGCTGAATCGCGCCTCGATATTGTTCGCGTCCCGTGGCGGACAAGCACGCGAAAAAGAAATCCCAATACACCACCGAGCGCCTCTACCCGGGGGCCTTCGAGGGCGAGACGGTCACGCGCAGACGGTTCATGACCGGCACCGCCCACACCGCGGGAGCGATCGGCGCGGCGGCGTTCCTGCTGCCGGCATTGGGCTTCGCGGTGGGGCCGATCTTCAAAAGCACGCCCGTGCGCTGGGAAAGCGTGGGCTCGGAGGACCTGTTCAACGAATTCAACTACGTGCCGGTGGTGCTCACGGTGAACCCGGAAATCGGGGAGGCGGGCAAGACCACGGTGTACGTGCGCAGGTTCAACCGGGCGATCGACGTGGACCCCTACGACAGGGGCACGCCGTTCATCGCGATCTCCAGCCGGTGCGCGCACCTCGGCTGCCCGGTGCGC
>DATJVV010000027.1:0-9745 GCA_035501635.1 Solirubrobacteraceae bacterium
GCTCCGCGGAGGCCAAGCCCCAGGAGAACAAGCTCTCCAACGAGTCTCCCGTGGGGCGAGCGCTGTTGGGGCGCAAGCGCAACGATACGGTGGCCGTGAAGGTGCCGCGGGGGCCGGCGCGCAAGCTGAAGATCACGAAGATCGACGTGGGTCTCAAGTAGCCTCCTTGCGGGCGAGCGCGGGAGCTGGGCCGGCATGAGCGACGTCGAGGATGGTCCCGGAGGTGGCCGGCACGGGCTGGCGGAGCTGATCGCGCAGCGGCGCGCCAAGGGGGAGCGCCTGCGCGAGCGGGACCCGAGCTCCTTCCCCTACGAGTTCCCCGGCGTGGAGCCGATCGCGGCGGTGCTTCGCGCCTATGAGCACCTGCGGGCGGGCGAGGAGACCGAGGATCGTCATCGGGTGGCCGGGCGGATCGCGGCGCGACGGGGGTCGGGGGGCTCGGCGTTCCTGGATCTCGTGGACCGAAGCGCCAAGATCCAGCTGCACGCCCGCCGGGACGTGCTGGGAGAGGCGGCCTTCGAGGCGCTCACCTCGCTGGACCTCGGGGACCTCGTGGGCGTGGACGGAGCGCCGCTGCGCAGCCGCCGGGGGGAGCTCTCGCTGCGGGCGGACGCCTTCGTGGTGCTCGCCAAGGCGCTGCGTCCGCCGCCGGACAAGCACCACGGGCTCAGCGACGTGGAGACCCGCTATCGCCGGCGGGAGCTGGACCTGATCTCCAGCGAGGACAGCCGGCGTCTGTTCCAGGAAAGGGCGAGGATCATCTCGTCGATCCGCTCCCAGCTGGACGGGGAGGGCTTCGTGGAGGTGGAGACGCCGGTGCTGCAACCGCTCTACGGGGGCGCCCTGGCGCGGCCGTTCACCACCCATCACAACGCTTTGGACCGCGATCTCTACCTGCGGATCGCCACCGAAATGTATTTGAAGCGCTGCATCGTGGGGGGCCTGGAGCGGGTGTACGAGCTGGGCAAGGACTTCCGCAACGAGGGCCTCTCGCCCAAGCACAACCCGGAGTTCACGATGGTGGAGTTCTACGAGGCATACGCCGACTACGAGCGGGGGGCGGGCCGCCTGGAAGAGCTAGTGCGGGCGGCGGCCGCGGCGATCGGCTACGTGGGGGAGCTCGACCTCGCGGGCCCCTGGCGGCGGGTGAGCTTCGGCGAGGCCATCGAGGCGGCCACCGGCATCGACGTGCTGGCCCACCGCGAGGTGGAGGACCTCGAGCGGGAGATCGCGCGCAGGGGCCTGGAGATCCAGAGCAAGGGCTTCGCCTGGTTTCAGCTCGCCGACGACCTGCTCTCCAAGTACGTGGAGCCCACCCTGGTGCAGCCCACGTTCGTGTTCGACTACCCCGCCGAGCTCTCACCGCTGGCGCGCGAGCATCGCTCCCGGCCCGGCCTGGCCGAGCGTTGGGAGGCGTTCATGGGCGGCCTGGAGATCGCCAACGCGTTCAGCGAGCTCACCGACCCCGACGTGCAGCGCGCCCACTTCGAGGCTCAGCGGGCTCTGGCAAGCCAGGGGGCCGAGGAGGTGCAGCCCTACGACGAGCCCTTCCTGCGGGCGCTGGAGCAGGGCATGCCCCCCACCGCCGGCGTGGGCCTGGGGATCGACCGCCTGGTGATGCTGCTGACCGGCCGCTCCTCGATCCGCGAGGTGGTCCTCTTCCCGGCCATGCGCGAGTAGGCGGGCGCGGGCGGGCGCGCCGCGCACGTGCGCTCTCACCCGCTCAAGGCGCGCGGCGGGCGCGACGATGGAACCTCGATGGGGCCGACTGGACGGTTGGTAGACTGCCCATGAGAGGTCACCGAGACCTACATAGCGCTTGAGGAACGTCCTCGCAGGAAGGATCTACACCATGTTCGAGCGATTTACAGAACGGGCCCGGCAGGTGGTCGTTCTCGCGCAGGAGGAGGCGCGCACGCTCAAGCACAACTACATCGGCACCGAGCACATCCTGCTCGGGCTGCTGCGCGAGGAGGAGGGCCTCGCGGCGCGGGTGCTGGAGAGCCTGGACATCACCGTGGAGCGGGTGCGCGCCCAGGTGGTGCGCATCGTGGGCTCCGGCGAGGAGGTCACCTCCGGTCAGATCCCGTTCACGCCGCGCGCCAAGAAGGTGCTGGAGCTGGCGCTGCGGGAGGCGCTGAGCCTCGGGCACAACTACATCGGCACCGAGCACATCCTGCTGGGGCTGGTGCGCGAGAACGAGGGCGTGGCGGCGCGCATCCTGCTGGACTTCGACGCCGACTCCGAGAAGATCCGCAACGAGGTCATCCGCATGCTCTCCGGACCGGGCGGTCGCCGCCAGGGGCAGGGCGCGGGGGCGGGCGCGGGCGCGGGCTCGGGGCCTGGGGAGAGCAAGAAGTCCTCCAAGCTGCTGGACCAGTTCGGGCGCAACCTCACCAAGCTGGCGGCCGAAGGCAAGCTCGACCCGGTGGTTGGCCGGGAGACGGAGATCGAGCGGATCATGCAGATCCTCTCGCGGCGCACCAAGAACAACCCCGTGCTGATCGGCGAGCCCGGCGTGGGCAAGACCGCGGTGGTGGAGGGCCTGGCGCAGCGGATCACCAACGCTGACGTGCCGGAGCTGCTCAAGAACAAGCAGATCTACACGCTCGACCTGGCGGCGCTTGTGGCGGGCTCCAAGTACCGGGGGGAGTTCGAGGAGCGGCTGAAGAAGGTGATGAAGGAGATAACCCAGCGCGGGGACATCATCCTGTTCATCGACGAGCTCCACAACCTGGTGGGCGCGGGCGCCGCGGAGGGGGCGATCGACGCGGCATCGATCCTCAAGCCGGCGCTGGCGCGGGGCGAGCTGCAGACGATCGGGGCCACCACCCTGGACGAGTACCGCAAGTACCTGGAGCGGGACTCCGCCCTGGAGCGGCGCTTCCAGCAGATCCGCGTGGAGGAGCCCACGATCGACCAGACGGTGGAGATCCTCAAGGGCCTGCGGGACCGCTACGAGCAGCACCACAAGGTGCAGATCACCGACGACGCGCTGCAGGCGGCGGGGGAACTGGCGGACCGCTACATCTCCGACCGCTTCCTGCCCGACAAGGCGATCGACCTGATCGACGAGGCGGCCTCGCGGATGCGCATCAAGTCGATGACGTCGCCGCCCGCCAACCGGGAGCTGGAGGCCGAAGTGGAGTCCACGCGCCGCGAGAAGGAGGCGGCGATCGAGGCGCAGGAGTTCGAGAAGGCGGCGGCGCTGCGCGACAGGGAGCGCAAGCTCACGAACAAGAAACGGGAGCTCGAGGAAGCCTGGGAAGCGGGCGAGGCGGGCGAGCGGCCGGCGATCGGCGAGGAGGAGATCGCGGACATCGTGTCGATGTGGACGGGCATCCCGGTGTTCAAGCTCACCGAGGCGGAGACCCAGAAGCTGATGCGCATGGAGGACGAGCTGCACAAGCGGGTGATCGGCCAGCATCCCGCGATCGAGGTGATATCCAAGGCGATCCGGCGCTCGCGGGCGGGCCTGAAGGACCCCAAGCGGCCCACGGGCTCGTTCATCTTCCTGGGCCCCTCCGGGGTGGGCAAGACCGAGCTGGCGCGCACGCTGGCGGAGTTCCTGTTCGGGGACGACGACGCGATGATCCGCATCGACATGTCCGAGTACATGGAGAAGCACGCGGTGTCCCGCCTGGTGGGCTCGCCTCCGGGCTACATCGGCTACGACGAGGGCGGCCAGCTCACCGAGGCGGTGCGGCGCAAGCCCTACTCGGTGCTGCTGCTGGACGAGATCGAGAAGGCCCACCCGGACGTGTTCAACATCCTGCTGCAGATCCTCGAGGACGGCCGGCTCACGGACGCCCAGGGGCGCACGGTGGACTTCCGGCACGCGATCGTGATCATGACATCCAACATCGGCGCCTCGGAGATCGCGCGCAACACGCCGCTGGGCTTCGCGGTCTCCGACGACGAGACGGGCATCACCTACGAGGACATGAAGAACCGGATCATGGGCGAGCTCAAGAAGGTGTTCCGGCCCGAGTTCCTGAACCGGATCGACGACGTGATCGTCTTCCACAAGCTGCAGAAGGAGGAGATCAAGCAGATCGTCGAGCTGTTGCTGCTGCGCATCCGCGAGTCGATGGCCGAACGGGAGCTCCAGCTCGAGCTCACGGACCCCGCCAAGGACATGCTGGTGGAGAAGGGCTGGGATCCCGCGATGGGCGCCCGGCCGCTGCGCCGGGCGATCCAGCGCTACATCGAGGATCCGCTCGCGGACTTCGTGTTGCGCGAGCAGGTGGTGCCGGGAGCCACGGTGGTGGTGAACCCCGCCGAAGAGGGCGAGGAGGGCGAGGTGCGCCTGACGATCGTCAAGCCCAAGAAGCAGAAGACTCCGGTGGCGGTGGGCGCCGGAGCGGGCGCGGGTGGCGCGGAGGGCGAGGAGGGCCCGAGCGACGGCGGCGGTGGCGGCGAGGAGCCGGAGCTCTCCGCCGGCGACGTGCCCGACGTGCCGGACATTCCCGACGTGCCCGACGCACCCCCGGCGGTCGAGCCGCCCGCAGACGAGTCCTAGAATCTCCGCGCAAGGAGGGCGAAGGCGGACGCTGGGATGATGATCCCACTGCCGCAATGGCTCGCAGTTGGTCGAGCGCGATGGGTCGAGCGCAATGCTGGATTTGACCAAAGGCCGCTGGGAATGAAAACAATAGAAAGAAGAAATGCGAAACAAAGAAGATTTGCGCCTATTGTTCATCTATAGTGCGGCGGAATGGCGCGCAAACGAGAGCTTGTAGAGATTTCGGCGGACCTTGATGTAGCGGACTTCTGGTTGCTCGTCGGTCGTCAGGAGACCGATCTCGTCGAGTTCAAGGAGGGCGTACCAAAGCCGTCTCAACTTCAGGAGCCGCTGGTTGCGTTTGCGAACTCTCAAGGCGGTATGGTGGTCATGGGGGTTTCGGCCGGGCGACCCCACCGATTGCTGGGAGTCGACTGGACACAGGAGCACGAAGAACGCATCCAGGAGGCCCTGCGGCATACCCAACCACCCCTCACGGCGAGCGTGGCGGCGAGTGTGGTGGATGGCAAGACCGTCGCCTTTGTTCAAGTGGAGCGTCCTGAAGCTGGCTGGATACATACGTCAAACGGCCGTCTGGTGATTCGCGCTGGGCCGACGAATCGGACGCTGGTTGGAGAGGATCTTGCCCGGTTCATCAAGGAGCGCGGCGCTCACCCCCCTGAGGACGAGGGCATCAGGGGCGTGGCGATTGACGACCTCGATTCGCGAGCGATTCGCAACTTCTTGCAAGAGCGGCTTGGACGATCTCGGATCAAACTTGATTCGGCCCTTCGAGATGTTGGCTTGACGAACGAGCATGGCTCTATCAGGCTTGCGACCCTGCTCCTGTTCGGCAAGGAGCCTCAAGCCAACAATCGCCGCTTCGGCATTGTGTTCATGCGAATGGAGGGCTCCGTCGATGGCGGTGCCAAGCTTCGAGAGAGGAGGGAGCTGACCGGACCCCTACCGAAGCTTGTCGCTGATGCGGACCGCCTGATTTACCGCGAAATGCGCCGAGACGCGGTCATTCGAGGTCTGATTAGAGAGGCGGTTCCTGAGTTCCCAACGCCAGCGGTGCGCGAGGCTTTGCTCAATGCCGTAGGGCATCGAGACTACTCCTTGCGGGGCGCGGCAATCCATGTTCGCATGTTCGATGACGCCCTTGAGATCGAGAGTCCCGGGACGCTGCCGGCCTACGTCACGGTGGAAAACCTCCGGGATGCGCAGTACTCGCGGAATCAGCGGATCATGGATGTATTCGAGCGTCTGCATCTAGTCGAGGAAGCTGGGACCGGGATCGATCGGATGATCCAGGAGATGGAGGATGCGCTGCTCGATCCGCCTCAGTTCGAAGAGAAATCGGCCTCCTTCATGGTGCGTCTGCGTGGCACCAGTGTGTTCTTGGCGGAGGATCGACTATGGATAGGGGATCTCGCGGGCATCCCCCTCTCCTCCGATGCCAAGCTCGCGCTCGTATACGCCAGGCGCAATGGCGCTATCACGAACGAAGGCCTCCGGAAGCTTCGCCATATTGACCGAGATACCAGTCGGGCGGTCCTTCAAGACCTTGTGGCGCGTGATCTGCTGCGAGCCGTGGGCAGAGGTCGCGGTGCCCGCTACGTGCTTGGAGATACGGCTGCGGAGGCTCGCGCACGGGTCACGCTCAGTCACCAGTTCTCTACCATCCTCAGCCACGCTGAGCGCGCGGGGAGTGTGGCGAATGCCGATGTTCGGGGGCTTCTCGGGGTGGAGCGAGCGGAAGCTCGCGAGCTACTTCAGGAACTCACCCGGCTTGGTTACCTCGAAGCGATCGGAGAGCGCCGCGGTCGACGCTATCTGCCCAATCCTCAGCCTCCGGAGCGGGAGAGACGGGCCTCCAAGTCGAACTAGACGGGTTCCGTCCTTCGAGGGTGTTCGCTTCAGCATCCCCATCTTAAGCCTCTTGCGAACCGGCGCAGGGCGAGGATACCGTCCGCCATCGAACCGTCCCCGACGCGGCGTACCCTGCTTGGATGGCGCGTGCCACCACCACGTATGGCTGCTCGGAGTGCGGCCACCGCTCCCCCCAGTGGCACGGTCGCTGTCCGGCGTGTGAGGCGTGGGGCAGCCTCGCGGAGAAGCCCGCGGGGGGCTCGACGGCGCGCGTGGGGGGCGGACAGAGCGGCCGCGTGCGATCGCGCGCGGGTCTCGCCGGCGCGGAGGCCCGGGCGCCGTTGCTGCGGGACGTGAGGGCGAGCGCCGGCGAGCGGATCTCCACGGGCATCGGCGAGCTCGACAGGGTTCTCGGCGGCGGCCTGGTGGCGGGTTCGCTGGTGCTGCTGGGTGGCTCGCCGGGCATCGGCAAGTCGACGCTCGCGAACATGGCCCTCGGCAACGTCGCCGGGGCGGGCGAGGGCACGCTGTACATCAGCGGGGAGGAGTCCGCCGAGCAGGTGCGCCTGCGCGCGCAGCGCCTGGGGGCGAGCGCCCTGGAGGTGGCGGTGTGCGCGGAGAGCGACCTCGAGGTTGTGCTGGCGACGCTGGCCGGGCGGCGTCCGCGAGTGTGCGTGATCGATTCCGTGCAGACGCTGCGAGCGCCCGAGCTGCAGAGCGCGCCGGGCACGGTGGGGCAGGTGCGGGAGGCCACCGCGCGGATCATGGACCTCGCCAAGGAGCTCTCGATCGCGGTGATGCTGATCGGGCACGTCACCAAGGAGGGCTCCCTCGCGGGGCCTCGGGCGCTGGAGCACCTGGTGGACTGCGTGCTGCAGTTCGAGGGCGAGCGCGAGCGCCCCTACCGGGAGCTGCGGGCGCTGAAGAACCGCTTCGGCTCCACCAGCGAGGCGGGGTTGTTCGAGATGCGCGACGAGGGCCTCGTGGAGGTGCTGGACGCCTCCGCGCGCTTCGTGGCCGAGGCCACCCGGACGCCGGGAAGCGTTGTGCTGGCCACGATGGAGGGCTCGCGGGCGCTGCTGGTGGAGGTGCAGGCGCTGGTGGCGCCCTCCGAGCTCGAGCAGCCGCGGCGGCTGGTGTCGGGCTTCGATCGCAACCGCCTGGCGCTGGTGCTGGCGATTCTCACGCGCCACGGCCAGGTGGCGCTCGCCGGGGCGGACGTGTTCGTGAACGTGGTGGGGGGCGTGCGGGTGGAGGAGCCCGGCTGCGATCTGGCGGTGGCGCTGGCGGTGGCGAGCGCCGCGCGGGGCGTGGCTCTCGCGTGTGCTCCCCGGGCGTGCTTCGGCGAGCTGGGCCTCACGGGGGAGCTGCGCTGGGTGGGCCACCCGGGGCGGCGGCTGGCCGAGGCCGCCAGGCATGGACTCGGCGAGGTGATCTGCCCGCCGGGCAGCGGCGAGGGAGCGTGCGAGGCCGCCACCCTCGCGCAGGCCCTGACGCTGGCTTTGCGGGCACCCGAGACGGGCGCTCAGCGGGCGGTGGCGGCGGTGGCGTGAGGTCCGAAAACGAGGCTATGCCGTAGAATGGAGGTCAGAGTGGCTCCAAGATCCGGTGAAGAATTCGAAGTGGAAGCGAGACCGGAGCCGGGGCTGATGAGGGCTCTGGAGATGATCGCTCCGGGGACGGCTCTCAGGGAGGGGATCGACAGCATCGTGCACGCGCGGACGGGCGGGCTGATCGTGATCTGCGAGCCGGAGGAGCTCAGCTTCATGTACTCGGGGGGGCTGAAGCTCGACATCGACTACAGCCCCGCGTTCCTCTACCAGGTGGCCAAGATGGACGGGGCGATCGTCCTGAACGCCAACGCCACCAAGATCGCGATGGCCAACGTGCAGCTGATGCCCGATCCCACGATCCACTCGCACGAGACGGGCACCCGCCACCGCACCGCCGAGCGCGTGTCCAAGCAGAGCGAAGCGCTCGTGATCGCCGTGTCCCAGCGCCGGGACGTGGTGTCGCTGTACGTGGATGGGGTGAAGTACATCCTCGCGGACATCCCGGTGGTGCTCGCCAAGGCCAACCAGGCGCTGGCGACGCTGGACAAGTACCGCAGCCGTCTCGACCAGGTGTCCACGCGCCTCACGGCGCTGGAGTTCGAGGGGGGCGCCACGCTGCACGACGTGCTCACGGTGCTGCAGCGCTCGGAGCTCGTGACGCGGATGGCGGTTGAGATCGAGCGCTACATCGTGGAGCTCGGCAGCGAGGGCCGGCTGATCGAGATGCAGCTGGAGGAGACCATGGTGGGCACCGCCGCCGAGAAGGCGTCGCTGGTGCGCGACTACCTGGCCGACTACGCCGACGAGGCGGTGGCGCTGGCGCTCGAGGAGATCGCGCGGCTGGCCCACCAGGACCTGCTGGACTTCGGCCGCCTGGCGGAGGTGCTGGGCTACGACCGCAAGCTGAACACCATCGACTTTCCCGTTCTGCCGCGGGGATACCGCGTCCTCGGACGCATCCCGCGGCTGCCCAAGCTCGTCGTGGGGCAGGTTGTCGGCCAGTTCGGCGGCCTCGACGAGCTGTTGGCGGCATCGGACGCGGAGCTCGAGGGCGTGGAGGGAGTGGGGGAGATCAGGGCGAAGGAGATCCGCGAGGGCCTGCGCAGGCTGCAGGAGGTCAACCTCGTGGATCGCTATCTGCAGACGTGACAGGCCGCCCGTCCGGGCAGGCCGCGATGAAGGAGGACACCATTCCCGCACAAGCAACCGAAGAAGCTCCCATGGCGCAATCCGACACGGACGAGGTGCTGCTGGCGGAGCTCGAAGTCACCCGCGAGGCCGAGCTGATCGAGTTCGAGCTCGGCGATCATGTCGTCTACCCCCATCACGGGGCGGGCAAGGTGGAGGGCAAGGAAGAGATGGAGATGCTCGGCGAAACGCGCGAGTACCTCACGATCAAGATCCTCCACAACGACATGACCGTGAAGGTGCCCACCGAGAACGCCGGGCTCGCGGGCCTGCGCCGGGTGATCGACGAGGAGACCGTCAAGAAGGTTCTGGACGTGCTGCGAGACGAGGTCTCCGAGATGCCCAAGAACTGGAATCGCCGCTTCAAGCACAATCGCGACAAGATCAAGACGGGCGACATCTACGAGCTCGCGGAGGTCGTGCGCAACCTCTCCCTGCGCGAGTCCGAGAAGGGCCTGTCCACGGGCGAGAAGCAGATGTTCACCCGCGCCAAGAAGATCCTCGCCTCCGAGCTCATGTACGCGCTCGACAAGGACGAGGACGAGGCGGAGGAGTACCTGGACGAGCTGCTCGCCAACTCCTCCTCCAGCCAGCTGGCGGTGGCCGGCAAGTGATCGACGGCTGTCGC
>DATJVV010000028.1:0-2510 GCA_035501635.1 Solirubrobacteraceae bacterium
GATGGTTGCGGCGGTTGGGGCGAGACTACCTGGTGTTGGCTTTGACGGGGCGGGAGGGTACGGTGCACACGTGGCCGAGCGCCTGTTCCTTTTCGTCCAGCTCGAGTTCCCCTGGCCGCTTGACCCGCCTGACGGCCGCTATCTGCTGCGCTCGCACGCCGCGGGGGAGCCCGAGAACGTGGTGGTGCTCGCCACGCTCGGGCCCGGTGGCCGGTCCATCGCACACCATCGTGGACCGGTTGGGCGGCGGCTCGCCCGTCATCGCGCGGTGGCGCCCGAGCCCGAGCCCCAGCCGGTGGCGAGCTCCCGCGCGACGATCGTGGACCCGGTGTCCCTCTCGGCCGAGCGTCAGGCCAAGGCGTGGCTGGCGGACCTCGAGGCCGAGCACGAGGTGCCGGCGGCGCTGGCGGTGCTCAACCGGCTGCTCTACGCCCAGCGCATCGCCACCGCGGATCCCTACGTGCGCGAGCTCTCGGCGTCCCAGGCCCTCTGCGTGCGGGCGGGCTGGGGGGAGGGCGAGCAGGTGGCGGAGGGACGGTGGCTGCACGCGGTGGAGCTGCCGCTGTGCGACGCGCCCGGCCGGGGTCTCGGCGGGCCCGCCGGCGGGCTGCCGCTGCGGCGACGCTCGGCGGCGCTGCGTCCCCATGAGCGTCTGGCGAGGCTGATCGGCGCCCGGGAAACGCCGCTGCTGTGCGAGGAGCTCTCGCTGCGCACCCGCCTGGACCTCGACCAGGGCCGTCTCGATCATGCGGCCCTGGAGCTCGATCGCGCTTACGCGGCGGCCCTCGCGGAGCTGGCGAACGAACAACGCGGCGACCTGCCGTTGCGGCTGGCCGAGCTGGACTCCCTGCGCGAGGGGGTGCGGCGCGCGGCGCGGGCGGTGCTCGCCGAGGGGGAGGGAGACTCCATCCCGGAGTCCTCGGGGGAGGCGGGCGCCGCGGAGCTCGACGAGGAGGCTCTCTCTCACGCCCTCGCCCGCCTGGAAGCGGTGCTCAGAGCACGCGCGGCGCTCGGCTTCGAGGCGTAGCCCCCGGCACGCCCCCACCCGCGGTGCGCCCCCACCCGCGGTGCGCCCGCCGCCCGCGGCGCCTGCGCCTAGACTTGCCGCCGATGGCAACCGAGGATCCCGCCGGGGGGCCGAGTCTCACGCTCGCTCAGGTGGCCGCCCGCGCGGGGGTCACACCCGGCACCGTGCGCCGCTGGGTGCGCGAGGGGCTGGTGCCGCGCTACGAGGGCGTGTGGACGCCCGCGGCGGCCTCCCACGTGCGCATCGTGGCGCGATTGCGCGAGCGGGGCCACTCGGTGCGGCGCATCCGCGACGCCAGCCAGAGCGGCCGGTTGGCGTTCGGGTACGTGGACGAACTGCTGCCCAGCACCGAGGCCCGCTACACGCTCGCGGAGGCCGCCGCCGAGACGGGCCTGGCGCCCGAGCTGATCGAACGGCTGGTGGGGGTGATGGGACTGAACGTGATGGGAGTGGACGCCATCACCGAGGAGGACCTGCAGATCTTCCGCTATGGCGCCGAGGTGCTCGCGGCGGGTCTGCCGGTGGCGGCGCTGCTGCAGATCGTGCGGGTGTACGGCCAGGCGATGGCCCAGGTGGCCGACGCGGAGGTGCGCCTGTTCCACCTCTATCTGCACGAGCCCCTGATGCGCGAGGGGGTGCCCGGCGTGGAGGTGGCGGCGGCGATGGAGGGGATGACCAGGGAGATGCTGCCCTTCGCGGTGCCCTTCATCAACTACCTGCACGGCCGCCTGCTTGGCTACTTCGTGGAGCAGGACGTGATCGGCCACATCGAGTCCGACCTCGACGACCACGAGGCCGCGCGGGAGGGTCGCATGCGCGTGGCGATCGCGTTCGCTGACCTGGCGGGCTACACCAAGCTCACCGAGGAGGCCGGCGAGGCCCGGGCGGTGGGGGTTGTGGAGCAGTTCGTGGCGAGGGTGGAGCAGACGCTGCCGATCGACGCCCGCGTGATCAAGACGCTGGGGGACGAGGTGATGGTGGTGGGCGCGGACGCCGCCACGCTCACCGCCTGGGCGGTGGACCTGGAGGCCGAGCTGCCGGCGGGCTCGCCGGCGCCGCGCATCGGCATCCACCGCGGCACGGCCATCTACCGCGACGGCGACTACTACGGCCGGGAGGTCAACCGGGCGGCCCGGGTGGTGGCGCGGGCGGCGGGCGGCGAGGTGCTGGTCACCCGTCCGGTGGTGGACGCGGCCGCGCGCAACGACAACCTCGAGTTCCAGCTGATCGGCGAGGTGGTGTTGAAGGGCTTCCGCGAGCCCACCGAGTTGTTCCTCGCGCGCGTCCGCGGAGGCTGAGCGGTGGCTGCCTCGCGCGGCGAGCCCGAGCCGATGTCCCCGGCGCGGCTGTGCGCGGGGGTGCGCGCCACGGGCCTGCTCGAAGGCGGGGGGCCGCTGGTGGCGATGCTCTCCGGAGGTCGTGACTCGGTGTGGTTGCTCGACGTGGCCGTCGCCATCCTGGGCGCCGGGAACGTGCGGGCTCT
>DATJVV010000029.1:0-2025 GCA_035501635.1 Solirubrobacteraceae bacterium
GACTGCGGGGCAGGCGGGTGGTGATCTGCGTGGGCTCGGGCGGGGTGGGCAAGACGACGGTGTCGGCGGCGCTGGCGCTGGGGCTGGCGGAGCGGGGCGGGAAGGTGGCGGTGGTGACGATCGACCCCGCCAAGCGCCTGGCGGCGGCGCTGGGCCTCTCAGAGCTGGCGAGCGTGCCCCACCGGATCGAGCCGGAGCTGCTGATCGAGCGGGGGGTGAGCGTGAAGGGGGAGCTGTGGGCGATGATGCTGGACGCCAAGCACACGTTCGATCAGCTGGTCACGCGCCTGGAGCCCGACCCCGAGCGCCTGGCGGCGATCCTCGGGAACCCGGTGTACGGGGAGCTCTCGAGCGCGATCGCGGGCTCGCAGGAGCTGAGCGCGATCGCGAAGCTGTACGAGCTGCACGAGGAGCATGACTTCGACGTGATCGTGCTGGACACGCCGCCGGCGCGCAACGCGGTTGACTTCCTGGAGGCGCCGGACCGGATGCTGGCGTTCATGGAGGGCCGGGCGCTGCGGGTGTTCCTGGCGCCGGGGGGCCTCACGGCAAGGCTGTTCGGGCGGGGGACGGCGCTGCTCTTCTCGATCTTCGCGCGGGTGACGGGAGTGGACATGCTGGGCGAGCTCTCGCGGTTCTTTCGCTCGCTGGGCGGGGTGATCGAGGGGTTCGGCACGCAGACCAGGGCGGTGTCGGCGCTGCTGCGAGAGGACACGAGCGCGTTCGTGATCGTGACCTCCCCCGAGCCCGAGCCCGCGGGGGAGGCGCTGCACATGGCGGGGCTGCTGGGGAAGGCGGGCATGGGCCAGGAGGCGGTGATCGTCAACCGCGTGAACGTGGCGGCGCTGCACGGGCGCGCGCCGGGCGAGGTGGCGGCGCTGCTGGAGAAGGAGCTCGGCGAGCGGCTGGCGCGGCGGGTGGCGGGGAACCTCGCGGACTTCGACGTGCTCGCACGGCGAGACGCGGACACCGTGGCGATGCTGGCGGGCGCATTGGATGGTTCGGCGGTGGTGCAGGTGCCCCAGCTGGGGGAGGACGTGCGGGACCTGGCGGGCCTGGCGCGGATCGCCGAGCACCTGCTGGGGTGAGGCCCGCGAAGTCGATTGCAAATTCGCAACCCCGTGACACCATGGTTATACAGAGTCCCAAGGAGAAAGCCCTCGCTCGCAACCCTGTAGAACCATGGTTATACGGAGTCCGAAAAGGAAAGCCCTCGCTCCCGACCCCGTAGGACCATGGTTATACGGAGTCCGAAGGTCTCGGACGGAGGTCCGGGGGACGGAACGCAAACGGGTGAGGCCGAAACGGGGCTACGCCTGGGCGAGCACCTGCTGCTCGCCGGGGCCGGCGACCCGGGGACCGGCGGGACGGCCCTCGGCATCGGCGGGACAGCGCTCGGCATCGGCGGGACGGCGCTCGGCATCGGCGGGACAGCGCTCGGCATCGGCATGCACATGGGCGGAGGCATCGAGGTCGTGGGCGGCCCGGCTGAGGATCTCGTCGGCGAGGCGGGTGAGGTCGGGGGCGAGATGGCCGCAGATGACGTCGCGCAGGAGGGCGCGGAGATGGTCGGCGACGTCGCCGACGAGGGCCCTGGTGGAGGCGCGTTCGGGGACGGTGCCGGCGACGATGTCGCGCTCGAGGCGCTGGGCCCTGGTGATGCGCTCGGTGAGGCGGAGGCGGTGGTTGTCGGTGGCGCAGAGGGCGGCGAGACGGCCGGCGAGCAGGCCGCTGGAGGGACCCTCGGGCTCGAGGAGGGCGCGGAGGGCGAGGAGATGGTCGGTGAGGGCCTCGTGGGGGCTGTCGCGCTGGCAGGCGAGCTCGAAGCGGCGCAGAGCCCAGGCGAGCTCGTTGGCGTGGGGGGCGCGGCGGGAGACGAGGCTGCAGAAGGCGCGGAGCTCGTCCTCCTGCTCGGGGGTGACGAGAAGCATGCCGTGGGGGCGGCCGGAGGCGCCCAGCGGAAGGGTGCGCCAGCGGCGCTCGCCCTCCAGGCGAGTCCATGCGAGGGGACCGAGGGTGACGCGG
>DATJVV010000030.1:0-2885 GCA_035501635.1 Solirubrobacteraceae bacterium
CGACTTCGCGCGCGTGCGCGTGGGCGTCGGGCGTCCAGCCTCCAGCGATCCGGAGATCGTCTCCGCCCACGTGCTCGGGCGCTTTCGCGAGACCCCCGAGCAGGTCCGCGGGCTCGTGGCGGCCGCCGCCGCTCAGGTGCAGGCGATCGTGCTGGGCCAGGAGACCCTGTAGGCGCCGCGATGGCCCTTCGCTCGCTGCTCGGCCTGGTCGCGGATGATCCCGCCGCCGCCACCCTCGCCCGCGAGGGGGGCCACGCGTTCGTTTCGGCGTCCCTGCGTCCCTACCTGATCGCCGCGCTGTGCGATCGCGACTCCCCCGCGGGCTCCCGCCCGAGCCTGGTGGTGGTGGGCGACGATCGTGCCGCCCGCGAGCTGGCGTCCGACCTGCGCGCCTGGCTGGCGCCCCGGCGCGTGCGCTACTACCCCTCCCGCGGCGTGTCCCACGAGTCCCACCTCTCGCCGCCCCCTCACCTGGTCGGCCTGCGCGTGGCCGCCCTCGACGCCCTCCTCACCCCCGCCGTCGAGCGCGAGCCCCCCGTGGTGGTCGTCAGCGCGGTGGCCCTCTCGGAGAAGATCCCCGACCCCTCCCTGCGGCCCCGCTCCTTCACGCTGCGCGTGGGCGAGCTGCTGGACCTCGACGAGTGCTCCGCGGAGCTCGTCGCCGCCGGCTACGAGCGGGTGTCGGAGGTGGAAGACCGCGGCCAGTTCGCCGTCCGCGGGGGCATCCTCGACGTGTTCCCCGCCACCGAGGATCGCGCCGTGCGGGTGGACATGTTCGACATCGAGATCGAATCCCTGCGCTGGTTCTCCACCTTCACCCAACGCTCCCTCGCGGACGTCCGGGAGGTCGAGATCGCGCCCGCCGCCGAGCTGGCCCTCGAGCACCGCCACGCTCCCGTGGAGCGCTACCAGGCCCTGCTGGAGCTGATCGACGAGGACGCCACCCCGTCCGCCGAGCTGATCGTGGCCGCCGAGGAGGAGCTGGCGCCCGCCCTGGCGGACCACTGGGCGGATGTCACCGCCGCCTTCGCCAGCGCCTCCGGGGAGGAGGACGACCTCGCGCGGATCCCCGACGTGGAGCACCTCCACGAGAGCCCCGCCCACATCGAGCGGGCCCTGTCCGCGCGCGCCCGCGTCTGGCTGTCCTCGCTCGCCGCCGACCAGCCCATCGAGATCCGGGCCCAGGCCGCCGACACCGCCGCCCGCTCGCTCGCCGAAGCCGAGCCCGAGCTCGAGAAGCTGCTGCGCTCGGGTTATCGCACCGTGGTCACCTTCCCCCGCCGCGGCGAGGGCGAGCGCGCGGCCTACAACCTCGGCCGACTGAAAGTCAGCTGGCTGGGCGAAACCGCCGACGGCGGAGCGGCCCCCGAAGAGGCCGCCCTGCGCTTCGCCGACGCCTCCCTGCGCGAGGGCTTCGTGGCTCCCACCCTCAAGCTCGCCGTGTTCCCCGAGCACCGCCTGCTCCGTCGCCGCCGCCCCGAGCGCCCCGGAGCGCGCGCCGCCGGAGCGGGCGCCGGGGAGGCCCCCGCGCCCACCCGTCGCGGCGCCCCGCGATCCTTCAGCGAGCTTCGCACGGGCGACATCGTCGTGCACGAGGACCACGGCATCGCCCGCTTCGCCGGCTTCGAGACCCGCACGGTGGCGGGCATCACCCGCGACTACCTCTATCTCGAATACCAGGGCGACGATCGCGTGTACGCGCCCACCGAGCAGCTCGCCAAGATCTCCCGCTACGTGGGCGCCCGCGCCGCCGGCGAGCATCCGCCGCTCTCCAAGCTCGGGGGCACTCGCTGGGAGACCATGAAGGCCCGCGCCCGCCGCGCCGCTCAGGAGCTCGCGGGGGAGCTCCTGAGCCTCTACGCCGAGCGCCAGCGCCGCCCCGGCCACGCCTTCGAGCCCGACTCCGACTGGCAGCGCGAGTTCGAGGCCAGCTTCCCCTTCGCCGAGACCCCCGACCAGCTGGAGGCCATCGAACTGGTCAAGGCCGACATGGAGGCTCCCCGTCCGATGGACCGCCTGATCTGCGGCGACGTCGGCTACGGCAAGACCGAGGTGGCCCTGCGCGCCGCCTTCAAGGCCGCCAGCCAGGGCAAGCAGGTGCTGATGCTCGCGCCCACCACCATCCTCGCCCAGCAGCACTACGGCACCTTCGCCGAGCGCCTCGCCGACTACCCCATCAACATCGACCACGTCTCCCGCTTTCGCACCCCCGCCGAGCAGCGCGCCACCGTGGCCGCCTTCGCGGCCGGCCGCGTGGACATCCTCATCGGCACCCATCGCCTGCTCTCCCGCGACGTCGCCGCCAAGGACCTCGGCCTGCTGATCGTGGACGAGGAGCAGCGCTTCGGCGTCAAGCAGAAGGAGCTCCTGCGCCAGCTCAGGCTCCGCGTGGACGTCATCTCGATGTCCGCCACCCCCATCCCCCGCACCCTCCAGATGTCCCTCGCCGGCCTGCGCGAGATCTCCGTGATCGAGACTCCCCCGGAGGGCCGCCGGCCGGTGCGCACCTACGTGGGCGAGTACGAGGAGGAGCTCGTCAAGCGCGCCATCATCCGCGAGCACGATCGCCACGGCCAGTCCTTCTTCCTGCACAACCGCGTGCAGTCCATCGAGGAGACCGCCGAGCGCCTGCGCGCGCTGTGCCCGGGCGTGCGCTTCTCCGTCGCCCACGGCCAGATGGCCGAGGGAGAGCTCGAGAGCGTGATGATGGACTACCTGCGCGGCGGCTCGGAGGTGCTGGTGTGCACCTCCATCATCGAGTCCGGCATCGACATCCCCCAGGCCAACACCCTGATCGTGGAGCACTCCGACGCCTTCGGCCTGGCCCAGCTCTACCAGATCCACGGCCGCGTGGGCCGCAGCCGCGAGCGCGCCTACGCCTACCT
>DATJVV010000031.1:0-4702 GCA_035501635.1 Solirubrobacteraceae bacterium
CGGGTGCGGGGGGTGCGCGCGCGCGACACCTCGGGCGACACCCGCGAGCTGCGGGCCCGCCTGGTGGTGGGCGCCGACGGGCGAGACTCGCGGGTGGCCAAGCTCGCGGGGGTGCCCGCCAAGACGGTGCCCCACGGGCGCATCGCCTACGGCGGCTACTTCGAAGGCCCCCTGCCCGCCACCCACCCCGATCAGGCGCTGTGGGTGCTGGACCCGGACATGGCCGCGGCGTTCCCCACCGACGGCGGCCTGGTGTTCTACGCGGCGATGCCCACCAAGGACCGCCTGGCCGACTTCAAGGCCGACCCCGAGGGGGCGCTGCGGTCGTTCGTGAGCTCGATCCCCGAGGCGCCGCCGATCATGGAGTCGCGCCTGGTGGGGGAGGTGACGGGCAAGCTGGACATGACCAACGTGATCCACACGCCCACCGCGCCCGGCCTGGCCCTCGCCGGGGACGCCGCCAGCGCGCTGGACCCCTTCTGGGGGGTGGGCTGCGGCTTCGCGTTGCAGAGCGCCGAATGGCTCGCCGACAGCGTCGCTCCGGCGCTCGCCGGGCGGGAGGCGCTCGCGCGCGGCCTGAGGCGCTACAGGCGCACCCACGCCCTGCGCCTGGCCGGTCACGAACGGTCGATCCTCGACTATGCGAGCGGTCGCAGGCTGAACGCGCCCGAGCGGTTCCTGTTCTCCACCGCCGCCCTCGACGAGCGCACCGCCAGGGTGATGGACGCTTTCGGCTCGCGTAACATCGGGCCGATGCGGATGCTCGCCACGGCGATGCCCCTCGCCGCCCTCGCGGCCGCCCGTCGCGGCGGGTCGCCGAGTGGGACGGCGCCCGCGAGCGGGCGCCCGGTGGAGAGCGTGCGGTGAGCGCCGCCGAGGTGCGCCGGGATCGCGTGGGCGTGGGTGGCGCGCGCTCGCCGCTGATCGAAGCCGGCCCGCGGGAGGCGAGCGAGGCGGTGGTGTTCGTGCACGGCAACCCCGGTTCCTCCACGGACTGGACCGCCCTGGTGAGCGCCGTGGGGGAGTACGGGCGGGCGCTGGCGGTGGACATGCCTGGGTTCGGCGGGGCCCACCGGCCGGAGGGCTTCAGGTGCGAGGTGGCCTCCTACGCGGACTTCCTGCAGGGAGCCATGGCGCAGCTGGGGGTGGAGCGGGCGCACCTGGTGCTGCACGACTTCGGCGGCCCCTTCGGCCTGCTGTGGGGTCTGCAGCACGGCGGGGCCTGGGCGAGCGCGGTGCTGATCAACATCGGCGTGATGCCCGGCTACACCTGGCACAAAATGGCGAAAGTCTGGCGCACGCCGCTGCTGGGGGAGCTCTCGCAGGCGTGGATCCCACGCTCGGGCTGGCACCGGATGATGCGTAACGCCAATCCCCGGGGCCTGCCGGCGGCGTTCGTGGACAAGATGTACGACGACTACGACCGGGAGACGCGCCGCACGGTGCTGGAGCTCTACCGCTCCACGCCGGAGCCCGGGGACGTGGCGGAGGCGATCGGCGCGGAGATCGCCAAGCTGCGCATCCCCGCGCTGGTGGTGTGGGGCGCGAAGGACCCGTTCATCGGCGTGCGGTTCGCCGAGCGCCAGCGCGACTTCTTCGACGTGCGCGACGTGCTGATCCTGCCCGAGAGCGGCCACTGGCCCTTCCAGGACGACCCCGAGGCGGTGGCCGGCGCGGTGGTTCCCTTCCTGCGGGAGCGCATCAGCGAAAGAGATCCTCGTCCAGCGGCCGGATGAGGGCGGCGGCCCCCGGGCCGTCGGATGGGCTGACGAAGCGGCGCAGGCCCTCCACGATCACCACCGGCTCGCACGAGTCCTTGGCGCGGGCCAGATCGGCGCAGGCGGCGACGGCGTCGGCGACCGCCAGCCAGGTGGCGCGCAGGGACAGGCCGCTGGCGTCGCGGCGCCCGCGCCAGTCATCCAGCGGCGCCATGCCCGCGCAGCCGATGGCCACGTCGCACTGCCCGTGACGCCAGGCCCGGCCGAAGCTGTCGGTGATCAGCACCGCGGGGCTCGCGCCGGTGAGCTCCCGCAGGCGGGCGCGCAGGCGCCGCGCGGAGGCGTCGGGGTCGCGGGGGAGCGTCACGAGGGTCTCGCCGTGGCCGTGCTCGGTGGCGTTGGAGGCGTCCACGCCGGCGTTGGCGCACACGAAGCCGTGGTGGGTGCGGCAGATGAGCACGTCCCGCTGGGCGCGCACGATCTCCGCGGACTGGTCGAGCACCACCTGCACCACGCGGGGGTCCTTGGCGTGGACGGCCGCGAGCTCGCGGGCGCGCCGCCCGGGTAGGACGTCCGCCAGGCGCACGAGCGCGCCCTCGGACTTGGACACAACCTTGTGGGCGACCACCACGATCTGGCCCTCCCGGGGGCGCTCGGCGGCGGCGATCAGCGCGGCGAGGTCGTCGCCCGGGCGGATCTCCGGCAGGCCGCTCAGGCCGCGGGCGGCGAGGCCAGACAAGGCTTGGAGGAGAGGCCCAGGAGGGCGCGTGTGCGGGAGGCTCCGGCGCGCTCGCCCGCCAGACGCTCGCGCAGCGCGGCGAGGTCCTCGCCGGTGTCGATGTCCAGGAGCAGCGAGGGAAGATGCTCGAGACGCGGGCACAGGCCCGCTTCGCGGGCGAGGCGTTCGTGGCGCTCGCGGCTGTCCGGGCCGAACGCGGGCGCGATGGCGTCGGGGGGGCTCAGCAGCAGAGCGTTGGTGCCCTGGCCGTGGCGGTCGGGCACGATGACCACCTCCGGGGGATGGGTGTTCTCGGGGGGATGGGTGTTCTCGGGGGTGTGGACCTCCTCCTGGGGATGGGCCCCCTCCGGGGGGGAGATGTGTTCGAAACGGGGGGCCCGCGCGCGCGCACGCGCACGCGCGCGGGGGGTCGTTTTTGAAAGCAGTCCGGCGAGCTCCAGCGGCTCGAGGGCGGGACAGTCGCCGGGCACGCAGAGGGCGCGCTGGAAGCCCTCGGCGAGGGCGCGGGCGAGGCCGATGGCGGCCGCGGCGCTCTGGCCCTGCTCGGCGGTGTCGGGGAGCAGGAGGGCGTGGTGATGGGCGGCGATGGCGGCGAGGGCGGGCTCGTTGGTGACGAGGATGGTGCGGGCGATGGCGGGGGTGCGGGCGAGGGCGTGGAGCACGTCGGCGACCATGGCGCGCACGAGCTCGGCATGCAGCGGGGGCGGGATGCTCGCGGAGAGGCGCTGCTTGGCGTGAGAGAAGCGCTTGACGGGGAGGATGGCGACGGTTCGCACGCGCTCACCGTAGAGTTTCGGCGAAGTCCAGGGTGCGGCGGGCGAGCTCGGCGCGGGCGGCGGGATGGTGCATGCGGGTGTCGATCTGCAGGCAGGGCATGCGGGCGACGTTCTCGTCGGCGACGATGCCGTCGAGGAGATCGCCGTAGAAGTCGGCCACGCCGTTGGCGTCGCATTCCAGGGCGGCGAAGGCCATGAAGGCGGCGGTGGGGCCCTTGAGGATCTCGCCGGCGACTACGGGGCTGACGGCGACGATGGGGGCGGGGGCGGCGATGAGGGCCTCGCGGATGCCGGGGACGGCGAGGATGGGGGCGATGGAGGCGAGGGGGTTGGAGGGGCCGATGACGATGGCGCGGGCGTCGGCGATGGCGGAGAGGACGGGGGCGCCGGCGTGGGCGTCCTCGGCGCCGCGGAAGGCGAGTCCCTCGACGATTGGCTGGGCGCGGTGGCGGATCATGAACTCCTGGAAGGAGTGCCAGCCCTCGCCGGTGCGCACCCAGGTGCGGACGGGCTGATCGCACATCGGGAGCACGGTGGGGGAGAGGCCGATGGAGGCGTTCAGGCGGGCGAGGGCCTCGGTGGGCGTGAGGCCCTCGGCGATGAGCTCAGAGCGGCGGACGCACCAGGCGAGGTCGCGGTCGCCGAGGGAGAACCACACGTCGGCGCCGAGCTCGCGCAGGGCGTCCATGACGGCGAAGGTGTCGCCGCGCAGGCCCCAGCCGCGCTCGTCGATGAGATCGGCGAGCCAGAAGGAGACGAGGTCGGGATCGGGCGAGACGTGGGCGCCGTAGATCTCGATGTCGTCGCCGGTGTTGGCGATCACGGTGAGCTGCTCGGGGGGGATGGCGTCGCACATGCCGCGGGCGAGCTTGGCGCCGCCGGTGCCGCCGGCGAGGACGAGGACGCGGTCGCTCACGGTGCGCTCCGGCGGCTCAGGACGTGGCGGGCGACGGGGCTACTCCCAGCGCTCGTCGGGAAGGCCGGTGAGGCGGACGCCGGCGTGGACCTTGTGGAGGGCGTTGACGCCGATGAGCAGGGCGGTGAGGGACTCGGTGGTGCGGGAGACCTCGAGGGGGCCGCAGTCGATGCAGCGTAGGCCCTCGATGCGCTCGATGAGCAGGGCGGCCTCGCGCTTGTCCTCGCGGCGGTCGCCGCATACGAGGACGTCCTCGTCGAGAGCACGGTCGAGATCGGAGAGCTTGGCGGCGCTGACGGTGTGCAGCGCGGAGACGACGCGCACCCCTTCGGGGGCCATCTCGCGGGCCTGCTGGGCGGCGGAGCCCTGCCAGACGCCGAGCATGCGGGTGGCCTTGCCGGAGACGGCGGCGGCGAGGGGCACGGTGGCGTCGATCAGCAGCTGGCCCGGGGTGAGAGCGCGCTTGAGGTTGGCGAGGGTCTCGGACTGGTTGCGGAAGGGGACGCTGAGGATGACGACGGGGGCGGCCTGGACGGCGGCGGCGTTGTCGTGG
>DATJVV010000032.1:0-6062 GCA_035501635.1 Solirubrobacteraceae bacterium
CCACCACGATCCCGAACGCTCCGGCGCGGACCCCGAAACGGCGCCCGCCGAACCGCCGAGCCTGGCGTGGCAGAGCGCGGACCTCGGCGCGCCGATCTGGAGCCAGCCGCTGGTGCTCGGCCAGCGCGTGTACGTGGCCACCGTGGGCGACGAGCTCTACGCGCTGAACGCCGCGACGGGAGCGGTGGAATGGGCTCAGAGCGCGGGCACGCCGGTGCCGGCAGGCGAACTGGAATGCGGCGACATCCAGCCCACCGTGGGCATCGTGGGCACGCCCGTGATCGACCTGTCCACGCACGCCATCTACGCCGTCGCGGACACCTGGAACGGCGGCGAAGCCGAGCACCTGCTCGAGGGCTTTGACCTGCAAACGGGCGCGCGGGTGCTGAGCACGCCGGTCGACCCGCCCGAAGCCCGGCCCCGGGACCTGCTCGAGCGCACCGGCCTGAACCTGGACGGCGGGCGGATCGTGTTCGGCATGGGCGGAAACGACGGTGACTGCGGCGAATACCGCGGCACGGTGGTGGCGGCGCCCGAGGACGGCGGGGCGCCCCGCTTCTGGCAGGTGCCGATCAAGGCGCCCGCGCTGTGGGGCGGGGCGGTGTGGGCGCCGAGCGGGCCCGCGGTGGACGAAGAGGGACAGGTGTACGCCACCAGCGGCAACCCCGATCCGCCCGAAGGCGAGGAAGTGAGCGAATACGACTACTCCGACAGCGTGATCGAGCTCGACCTCGCGGACTTCACGGCAAACCCGCTGAGCGAACAGGGAGCGCCGCTCGGCTGGTTCGAGCCGCCGACCTGGCGGCAGGAAGGCAACAACGACCTCGATCTGTCCTCCGCCGGACCGGAGCTTCTGCCCGGGGGCCTGCTCTTCCAGGCTGGCAAGGACGGCGTGGGATACCTGATCGACGAGGCCGCCATGGAGGGCGGCGCACCCGCCGTCTACAGCCACGAGGTGTGCGGGGGACACGGCAGCTTCGGCGGGGACGCCTACGCGAGCGGCGTGATCTACATCCCCTGCACCAACGGCGTGCAGGCGCTGGCGTACAACGAGTCCGCCCGCACCTTCACACCCCTGTGGCAGGGGCCGGCAGACGCCCTCGGCCCGCCCATCCTCTCGGGCGGGCTGGTGTGGTCGATCGCCACCGGCGGGTTCAAAGGGGGCGGGCAAACGCTCTACGGGCTCAACCCCGAGACCGGCGCGGCCAGCTACGTCGAGCACCTGCCGAGCCCCGTGATCGACCACTTCGCCTCGCCGAGCGCCGCGGGCGGCAGGCTGTTCGTGTCCACCGGCGAAAGCGTGACGGCGTACCGCATCGCCGCATCCGCGGGGGGCGAACCCGCCCCCACGCAGCAGGGTGCGGCGGGCGAGGGCGCGACCGCCACGACGTCCACGAGCCCCCGGATGGCTCCGCTGGGGCCGGTGAGCACCGTCGCGAGAGCCTCGCACACGCCCGAGCTCCTGCGTCGGCGTCTGCGCGCCGACCGCGGGGGCCGCGTGGCGGTAGCGCTGCGCTGCCCGGCCGCGCGGGGCGGGTGCCACGGCACGCTGACCCTGGTGGCCGAGATCGCGGTGGGCGCTCGCGGTGGCCGGGGGGCGCGCCATCCCGCGGCGATCGCGCTCTCGCGGGCGCACTTCAGAGCTCGGGCCCGGGGCGACTTCACCCTCACCCTGAGGCTGAGCCACAGCGCCGAGGCGCACCTGCGCCGCCACCACGGGCGCCTGGCGGTGCGGGTCGTCCTGGCCACGCCGGACGCCCCCACGAGCCGCTACCCGGGCCTGCTCACCGGCTGAGCGTCGGCGGCGCGCGCGATCGCCCGCGCCATCTCGGCGCGAAAGCGCTCGCGGCCAAAGCGCCGGGCGTTCTCGCGCGCGTCGCTCGGGTCGAGCTCCAGGCTCCGCAGGCGCTCGATCGCGCCCGCCAGCGATGCGGCGCTCTGCTCCTGGAAGAGCACCCCCGTGCGCCCGTCGATCACCGTCTCGGTGGCGCCGCCCACGCCGAGGGCCACGATCGGCACGCCCGCCGCCTGCGCCTCCACGGGCACCATGCCGAAGTCCTCCTCGCCGGGGAACAGCAGCGCGCGCGCGCCGCCCAGCAGCCGGTCGCGCTCGCGCTCGGAGACCTTGCCCAGGAATTCCACCTGCGCCCCCGCGGGCGTGCCCGCGCGCACGTCTTCCAGCGCCCGCCCGTCGCCCGCCACCTTCAGCTTCACGCCCAGGCGCGCGCACGCGGCCACCGCGAGGTCCACCCGCTTGTAGGGCACCACACGGCCGAATACCAGGTAGAAGTCCTCGGGGGCGCGGCCGAGCTCGAGGAAGTGGTCGACGTCCACAGCCGGGTTGACCACCTCCGAGGAGCGCCCGTAGAAGCGCTGGATGCGCTCCCGCACGTAGCGGGAGTTGGCCACGAACGCGTCCACGCCCGCGGCCGCCGCGCGATCGGAGCGACGCAGCAGCGGCAGCAGCGCGGGCAGCGCCAGCCCGCCCAGGCGCCCGATCGGCTCGCCCTCCAGGAAGCGCTCCTCCCAGGCGTAGCGCATCGGCGTGTGGCAGTAGCAGACGTGAAGCGCCCCCGCCGGCCTGCGCACGTTCTTGGCGCAGGCGTGGTTGCTGGAGAGCACCAGATCGAAGCCCGTGAGGTCGAAGGAGCGGTAGGCGCGGTTCATCAGCGGCAGCAGCTTCTGGTAGTGGCGCGCCGCGCCGGGGATGCGGTTCAGGTAGGAGGCGTGCACCTGGCGCTCGGTGATCGCCGCCGGCCACGGGCCGGGCCCGTAGATCGAGACGAACAGCTCCGCCGCCGGGAACATCTCGAGCAGTTCCATCATCACGAGCTCCGAGCCCCCGGGGTTGGTGAGCCACTCGTGCACCACCGCCACCCGCGGGAAGCGCTCGCGCAGATCCTCCAGCTGGCTCATCCCGCTCCCCCCGCTCCCGTCCGACTCTCGTCAACCGCCTCCAGCAGCTCAGACCAGGGGACCGCGTGGGGCGCGATCAGCTCCGCCAGCGCCTCCAGGTCACGCCAGCCGGCGTCCGCCTCCCAGCCCCAGTGCAGCACCAGCGGCAGCCACACCCCTCCCGCGCGCTCGATCGCCGCGGGCAACGTCTCGCGCAGCTGGGCGGCGCTGCCGTAGAAGGGGGCGTAGGCGGGCAGGTACACGGCCTCCCCGCGCCACACGGGCGTGCGCTGAAAGCCCAGCCCGCCGATCGACTCCGGGCCGCCGCAGACCACCGCGAAGCGCTGTGCGAGCCACGCCAGCTGGCGCGCGTCGAAGCGGTTGAAGGGCGCCACGAACACCTCGGGCTCGATGCCGTGGCGGGCGAGCTCGGCCAGCCCCTCCTCGAGCAGGGCCTCGGTGGCGGCGCGGTCCAGGCCGCAGAGCTCGGAGTGCCGCCGGGGCGAGGCGAAGCGCGTGCGGTGATCGCGCCCGTGCAGCGCCGCCGTGACGCCTTCCCGGAGCAGCGCCCGCATGCGACTGCCCTCCTGCTCGGAGAGCTCCCGGCGGGCCTCCCCGCGCGGATCAAGCGGCGCGCGGCTCACCCGCGGCAGCATCGCCAGCAGATAGGGCACGCCCGCGCCGGCCATGATCGCGTGAAAGCGCTCGAAGGCCTCCGGGCCGTAGCTCTCGGGATCGTCCAGGACGCGGTAGTGGGGCAGCTCGTCCACCCGCACGAGCAGCCGCGGCGCGGCCCCGTTGCCTCCCAGCCGGGCGCGCAGCTTCCCGTCGGCCAGCGCCCGCTCACCCGTGAGGGCTCCCGCCTTGTAGAGGACCTGCTGGAGCATCCGCACCGGTCGCGACGGCACCGCTCGCGCACGCACCTCCCGGCGCAGCCGCCGCAGGTCCGCGGGGGTCACCCGCGCGGAGTGCCGCAGCGGGTCGAAGCCGTAGCGCAGGCGCGCGTTGCGCAGCTCCTGGGTGCAGAACGGACGGCCCTCGCCGGGGCCTGCCTGAAGGGCCGGCACGCGAGCGAGCGTAGCGGCCGGCCCGGCCGAGCCACCTGGGATCATGCGCGCGATGGAGATGCCACCCGGGCTGCGCGGCCGCGACATCGTGTGTGTCGGCTTCGCCGACTGGGACAACGAGCTGTGGACCAACCAGCACCACCTCATGTCCCGGCTCGCGCGCGAGAACCGGGTGCTGTTCGTGGAGTCCCTGGGCCTGCGCCGGCCCCAGCTCGCCGGGCGCGACCTCGCGCGCATCTGGCGGCGCCTGCGCCGCGGCCTGGGCCCGCCCCGGGCGGCGGACGGCCTGCAGGTGCTCTCGCCGCTGGTGCTCCCCTTCTACCGCCACCGCCTGATCCGGGCGTTCAACGAACGCCTGCTGCCCGCCCTCGTGCGCCGCGCCGTGCGCCGCCTGCGGTTCGGCGAGCACCCGATCCTGTGGGCCTACGTGCCCCAGGCCGAGGTGCTGATCGACGCCCTCCGCCCCTCGCTGGTGGTCTACCACTGCGTGGACGACATGGCCGCCCAGGCGGGCATCGACGCGCAGACCTTCCGCGCCTCCGAGCGTCGCTTCGCGCCCGAGGCGGACCTCGTGCTGGCGAGCGCTCCCGCATTGGCGAAACGCCTGCGCACGCTCTCTGACAACGTGCTCGACGCCCCCAACGTGGCCGATACGGACCTGTTCGCCACCGCCCTTGCGCCGGGTCCCGAGGACCCCGCGCTCGCGGCGCTGCCCCACCCGCGAATCGTGTTCACCGGGGCCATCGTCACCACCAAGCTCGACGTGGCGCTGATCGTGGGGCTGGCGCGCGCGCGCCCGGAGTGGTCGTTCGCGCTCGTGGGCCCGACCGGCCCGGGGGATCCCCGCGCGGACGTCTCGGCGCTCGCGGCCGAGCCCAACGTCCACCTGCCGGGCCTGCGCGCCTACGAGCAGCTGCCCGCGGTGCTGCGCAGCGCCGACGCCGCGATCATCCCCTACGCGCGCAACGAGCTCACCCGCTCGATCTTCCCGATGAAGGTCTACGAGTACCTCGCGGCGGGCCTGCCCGTGGTGGCCACCGAGCTGCCGGCCCTGGCGGGGGTGGCGGAGGTGCGGGTGGCGCATGACGCGCCCGAGATGGCCCGGTTGCTCGAGCAGGAGCTCGCGGCCGACGGCCCCGAGCGCCGGGCGCGGCGCTCGGCCGCCGCGGCGGCCCACTCCTGGGAGCGGCGTCTGGGCGAGATCGGGCAGGCGATCGCGGCGCTGCCCGAGCGCACGGTCCACGATCGGGCGGCGCACGATCGGGCGCCCAGGCACCGAGCGGGGCGCGCTTGAGGGACCTGCTCGTGGCCACCCACACCCCCGCCCTGGGCAGCGGGCGCTCGCTGCGCACCTACGGCGTGGCGCGGGCGCTGGCCGCCGAGGGAGGGCTGACCTTGCTCTACGCCCGCTTCGGCGCGGGCGAGCCCGACGCGGCCTTCCGGGCGATTCCAGGCATCGAGCTGTGCGAGGTCGTGCCCTCGCGGGGCGCACGGCGGGCGTTGACGTACGCCGGCGCACGCGTGCGCGGCGTGCCGGACTCCTTCGCGCGGGGCATCTCCCCCGAGCTCGCCGGCGCGGCCCGGCGTCTGGCCGGCGCCGCTGACCGCGGCCGGGTGATCGCCGACGGGCCGATCGCCGCCGCCGCGCTGGCGGGTCTCGCGCGCCGCCGGGCGGTGATCTACAACGCCCACAACCTCGAGTCGGCCTTTCGCAACGACCTGCACGAGCGCGGTCTGGGCGGCCCCCGGGCGCTGCGCGCCTTCGAGCGGGGCCTGCTCGCGCGAGCGGCGGAGTCCTGGATGGTGAGCGAGGCGGACATGGCGGGAGCCCGCGAGCTCTGCCCGCGGGCGCGCCTGCGCTACGTGCCGAACGTCGTGGACGTGAGCGCGATCCACCCCGCCGGCGCCGACACGGGCGCTCAACGGGCGCTGTTCGTGGCGGACTTCTCCTACGAGCCCAACCGCAACGGCCTGCGCTTCCTGCTGGAGGGGGTGCTGCCGCTGGTGTGGCGCGAGCTGCCCGGCGCGCGTTTGAGCATCGTGGGCGGCGGCCTCGTGCAGGCGCCGAGCGCCGACGATCGGGTACAGGCGCTCGGCTTC
>DATJVV010000033.1:0-4815 GCA_035501635.1 Solirubrobacteraceae bacterium
GTGCGCGTGCGCGCCGCCGAGCTCCTCGAAGGAGACCTCCTCACCGGTCACCGTCCTGATCACGTCCGGCCCGGTGATGAACATGTGGGAGGTCTCCTTCACCATGAAGATGAAGTCCGTGATCGCCGGCGAGTACACCGCGCCGCCCGCGCAGGGGCCCATGATCAGGCTGATCTGGGGGATCACCCCCGAGCACTTCACGTTGCGCACGAACACGTCCCCGTAGGCCCCCAGCGACACCACCCCCTCCTGGATGCGCGCGCCGCCGGAGTCGTTGATGCCGATCACCGGGCAGCCGATCTTCGCGGCGAGGTCCATCAGCTTGCACATCTTCTCGCCCATCACCTCCCCGAGGGAGCCCCCGAACACCGTGAAGTCCTGGCTGAACACGCACACCGGCCGGCCTTCGATGGTGCCGTGCCCCGTCACCACCGCGTCCCCCCAGGGACGGTTCTTCTGCATCTCGAACTCGTAGGTGCGGTGGCGCACGAACGTATCCAGCTCCTGGAAGGAGTCCGGGTCCAGCAGCTTCTCCACCCGCTCCCGCGCCGTGTACCTGCCCCGCGCGTGCTGCTTCTCCTCGGCCTCTGGCGCCGAGTGCAACGCCGCCTCCCGCAGCTCCCGCAGCTGGGCCAGCTTCTCCTCGTAGGTCTCCGGCGCCCTCTGCCGGGGCGCCTTCTTGTGGCCTCCCCGTGACGCCGCGAGCAGGGCGGCGTCGGTCTGGCGGTCGTGCGCGTTCGTTGCCATCGGGCGCAGGATGTTAGCCGCGCACGCCCGCCACCGGCGGGGAGAGGCGGCGCCCGCTGTCCATTGCCGGCCCGTTCAGGCCCGCGAGAACGGCCGGTGGTGGGCCGCCCCG
Organism: Solirubrobacteraceae bacterium; assembly: GCA_035501635.1. Taxonomy (GTDB): domain Bacteria; phylum Actinomycetota; class Thermoleophilia; order Solirubrobacterales; family Solirubrobacteraceae; genus Palsa-744. The sequence continues at coordinate 860 of DATJVV010000033.1, forward strand.
AGGCGATCCAGCACCCCAACCAGCACCGCCGCCGTCTCCTCCTCCAGCCTCCCCAACTCGTCCCCGAGGTCAACCCGCTCGTTTGCGGGCTCCTGGGATTCATCCGTCTTGGCCACGGCCTCGGGCTCTGGCTCTATCTTGGCCTCCGGCTCTGGCTCCATCTTGGCCTCCGGCTCCTCGGATGTGACCTCGGCCGCTGCGGCGGTGGTCCGCGGCTCCTCGGGGGTGGTCTCGGGCGCGGCGAGGATCAGCTCGCGCTCCGGGGTCCGGGACCCGCGGCGGAAGAGTTTCGCGAAGAATCCTCTTCGGGGCTCCACATCCGGACCGGTTGGCGATTCGGGCTCGGCCGCGCCAGCCGGCTCGGCCTCCTCGACAGTCTCCGGCTCCTCGATGCTCGGCAGCGCCCCCGTCTGGGTGACGGGCTCGAACGCCACCTCCTGGGCCGTCTCCATGGTCTCCATCTCGTCCACCGGCCCGTGGTGCGGTGGCTCGGGGCTGCTGGCCTCGGCCTGGGGGGTGCGGACGGCCGTGAGGGTCACCCTGGTGCCCCAGCCGGAGGCTTCGATGCGTACCGTCCCCGACGCATGGGCCGCCTCCCAGTCGACCACCTGCTCGGGTTCGGTGCGCACGATTGCGATCTCGCCCAGCTCCCCCAGATGGCGGGCCAGGGCGGCGGGATCGCTGAGCTCCGCCCACAGCTCGGGCGGGGACTTGACGAGGGTCCGTTTCACCTCGGCGGAGACGCTCATCGCCTCCCAGGTTCGAGCGCGGCGGCCAGAGTCCTGCCGGCGACCGAGACCCGGCGACCGGTGGGCGTGGATCGCGCCCAGCTCAGGCCGCCGCGGGGGCGCCCCGTGGGGCGATGAGGCCGCGCTCGTGCATGGCCTCCGCCAGCTGCACCGCGTTCAAAGCCGCCCCCTTGCGCAGGTTGTCCGCCACGATCCACAGGTCCAGCGCCCGCTCGTGGCCGGGGTCCCGGCGGATGCGCCCCACGAACACCTCGTCCCGGCCCGACGCCTCGATCGCCAGGGGGTAGAGGGCCGCGCCGGGATCGTCCAGCACCCGCACCCCCGGCGCCCCTTCCAGCAGCCGCCGGGCCTCCTCGGGGGAGAGCTCCTCGCGCGTCTGCACGTTCACCGCCTCCGAGTGCCCGTTCACCACCGGCACCCTCACGCAGGTGGCCGACACCCGGATGGAGGGGTCCTCGAGGATCTTCCGGGTCTCGTCGATGAGCTTTCGCTCCTCGTCGCTGTGATCGTCCCCCGGCGCGAACGAGCCCGCGTGGGGGAGGGCGTTGAAGGCGATCCGGTGCGCATACGCCGACGGCGCCTCCACGTCGTTTTCGTGCAGCAGCGCGTGCGACTGGTCCAGCAGCTCATCCACCGCCTTCCTGCCCGTGCCCGACACCGCCTGGTAGGTGCTGATCACCAGCCGCTCGATCCCCGCCGCCTCCTGGATGGGCTTCAGAACCACCACCATCTGCATGGTGGAGCAGTTGGGGTTCGCCACGATCCCGTGGTGTCCCGCCAGGGCATCCGGGTTCACCTCGCTCACCACCAACGGCACCTCATCGTCCATGCGCCACCGGGAGGAGTTGTCGATCACCACCGCCCCCTCCCGCGCGAACCTCCGCGCCCACTCCCCCGACGTGGACCCCCCCGCGGAGAACAGCGCCAGGTCGAACCCTCTGATGGACTCCTCCTCCAACCCCCTCACCACCAGACTCTCGCCGCGGGCGCCCGCGCCCTGGAGCTCCCGCCCCACCGACCGCTCCGAGGCGAACGCCACGATCTCCCGCGCCGGGAACCCCCGCTCCCGCAGCAGCTCCAGCATCAACGACCCCACCTGGCCGGTGGCTCCCACCACCGCTACTCGGTATCCGCTGTCCACCCTCCCAGGGTATCGGTCTCGCGACCAGCGCTCACCGCGGCCCAACAGCGGGCCATGAGCAATCGGGCAGCCTCCGGTGGCCCGCGTTCTACTGGCCCGTTCCCCCGCTCCCCTCGGTGCGGCGTCGGAGCATGCGCATGAGATGGCGACAGATGCCCCAGCCGCCAAGCGCCGCTCCCGCGGCGAGCGGCGCGAAGGTGGGATATGCGTAGCGCGCGTCGTAAGCCACCGTGGCCACCGCGAAGGTGATCGAGAGGATGGCTGTGAACGTGAAGATCGCCGCGGCCCAACGCATCGGAGAGGGCAGCAAGAACAGGCCGGCGATCGCCGCCACCAACATCACGATGAGCAAGGGTCCCTGAATCCGGGTGTGTCGTTCATACGCCACCAGCGGTTCCACGTCCCCGGTGGCCGAGTAGCTGACGCTGTGCGGGTAGAACAGCGCGATCTCCGACTGAGCGGCTCTCGCACGCGCCGGATTGATCAAACCTCCATGCAGTTCTTCGGGTATGTACCCTTCGCCCACTCTGGGAAACACATAGAAGCTCAGTCCACGCAGGATCGCTTTCGCGTATGCGACGGGCTCGTGCTCGATCGCGGAGATGGCGAATCTCTGCACGATTCCGTTTGCGTACAAAGGAGCTTCCCAGGGAGGCCCAAAGCGATCCACCGGCGGCGCGCCCGCGTCGGACTGATAGAAGCCGGGCGACAGGCGGTGTCCGAGTGGCTGGGAAGGGCAGAGGAATGCGGTGCCGCTCGGTGGTGTGAACTTGGAACAGTCCACGAACGTGGCCACACGCGCGTATAGATTCCACGCATTCTGGCGCTGGTAGCCGAAATAACCGGTGACCCCATACTGAACGCCGATGTAGGTAACAATCAGCCCGATCGACACGAGCGCCACCGTGGCGGCGCTGAGCAGCCTTCTGCGCACGTTTCCCGGGGCCCCGCACAGCAGCACCGTCGATATCACCACCATGTTCGTTATTCCCACACCCCTCACCCAGATGGACACGCCAATGGCCATTCCCGCGAGCAACGGCCAGCGCAGGCGCGCGTCATACAGCGCCCGGATCGCCATGTACACGGCCACGGCTTGCAGGAACACGAACAGAGAGTCCGCCAGCAGGGAGTGCTCCAGGAAGAGTCCCGAGCCCTCGAAGAACGCCACAGCCGCGGGCAGCAGTCCAAGCCAGGGCGGCGCTCCGGTCCGACGCACCCCCTTGTAGAGCAGCACCCCCGTGGCGATGCCAAGCACATGTTGCACCGCTATCGCGAACGAAAGGGTGTCACCGAAGTGGTGAACGAGTCTCAAGAACAGCGGATATCCGGCCGGGCGCAGCGGATCCCGGAAGATGTTGAGGTCCGCCGCCAGCGCGTACTGGCTGGCGTCCGGATATCCCAAGAACGCCGTGGAGTAACTCACCATGAACCACACCCTCACGCCAATCGCGCCCGCAACGAGAGCCACCATCCCCACCAGCGCCACTCTCTCGTGGCGATCGAGAGCCTGCCAGCGCTCCACGAGCTTCTGGGCCAGCGACATCTGCTGTCGTCTAACCAGCCGTCCGCCTTGGGGCACGCCTCCCTGGCCGCCTTGCGGCCCGCGCAATTCACGTGGCAGTGATCTGCGCTGTGCCACTCACTTCAGCCGGGTTCGTGGAGCATGACTTGTGTTCCTATGACTCTCAGCGTTTCGCCTATTTTTCACCGGCGGGAGTCTACGGCCAGGCAGGCGATCGTCGAGGATGATCCCCCCGGAGCTCGCGACGCGTTCTCTCGTCCGCGGTCCTCCATCGCCCACACGGCGTCGATGGCCCCACTCGACCCCCCACCCGCGCCCGTTCCATAGGCGCCGGAGGACGGACTCCCGCTCGAAAGGCAACCCGGTGCAGTCACGCTCCCGTCCGTCGAGAGGCTCCCGAAGTTCGTTGTGATGTTTCTCTGTCGCCCTTCCCCCGTGCCGCCCAGCCGGCCTTCATCCGTCCTCACGCCCCTCGCCGCCCCGCTCGGCGCATGCCCCCGCCGGCCGGAGCCGCTATGCGCCCGTGTGGGTCACCATGAAG
>DATJVV010000034.1:0-3635 GCA_035501635.1 Solirubrobacteraceae bacterium
GCGCCGCCCGCCAGCTCGCTCGCGACGCCGGCCCCCTCGGACGCCTCACCCACCCACGCGAGCAGTTCTACCCCCAGCTCGACCGCAGACACCTCAAGGTTTGCCGCCCCTGCGAAGAGATCATCTACCCAGCCGCCCGCACGACCGACAGCTACGAACGCCCCGAGGCCTCCTGCCACTACTGCGGAGACATCTACGAAACACGCCCCTACGACCCCAACGACTACGCCAGCAAGGAAAGCGAGGCGCACCCATGAGCACACCCGAGCAGCAGCCGGCCGCACCCGGACGCGCTTGCTCACAGCGGCGCAGACGCCGCTCCGAGAGCATGGGTGCGAGCGCTCGTGTCCGGCGCAAGCGCTCGCGCAACGCCTGCCCGGAGCGTGACCGAATGCTCGACCCCGAGCATGAGGCGTTCGTCGCATGGTTCGTGCAGTACTGGCGCCAGCGCGGCGCATTCCTATTCGAGACCGAGCCCACCGGCAAGGAGGCATAGGAGAGATGTCCAAGGAAGAGCACACCCGCCGCGCCGCCGCATACATCCGCGAGTCCACCGAGGAGCAGGGACGCGGCTACTCCCCGACGGCCAACGGCAGGCCATCGCCCGCTACGCCGCCGACCACGACATGAGCCTGATCGAGGAGTACCTGGACTTCGAGACCGGCCGCCACGCCGACAAGCGCCCCGGCTTTCAACGCCTGATCGAGGACGCGATGGAGCACCGCTTCGACGCCGTGCTCGTGTTCCACACCAGCCGCTTCGCCCGCAACACGATCGAGGCCAAGCGCTACAAGAAGCTCCTGCGCGCAGAGCTCGGCATCGACGTCATCTCCGTAACCCAACCCCTCGGCGCCGACGCCAACGACCCCGCCGCGTTCCTCTCGGAGTCCGTACACGAGATCTTCGACGAGTACTACTCGGTCTCCCTCTCCTTCTGGACCAAGATGGGCCTGCGCGAGAAGGCCCGCCAGGGACTGCTCACCGGCAGCCTCCCCTGGGGCTACACCAAGGGACAGGACGGCATCGCCACCCCCGACCCTGAGCGCGCGCCCTACGTGCGTCAGCTCTTCGAGCTCTACGCCACCGGGCAGCACACCGACCGCACCCTCGCCGAGTGGCTGAACGTCAATGAGCAGCGGACCGCGCGCGGGCGCAGCTTCGGCTCGGACACCGTGCGGGAGATGCTCTGCAACGCCGCCTACGCCGGCTACGTCTCCGGTCGGCGCGACAAGACCAAGGCCATCAAGGGACTCCACGAGCCGCTCATAGAGGAGGAGCTCTTCGACCGAGTGCAGCACATGCGCCGCCAACGCGCCACCACACTCAACCCCGGCCGCCCCTCACCCCGCTACGTGCTGCGCGGCATCGCCCGCTGCCGGCGCTGCCACGCCCGCATGCAGGGCACCACCGGAGGCCGCGATCTGAAAGCCCGCTACTACTGCGCCACCCGCCGCGCCAACCGCTCCTGCGACCAGCCGATCATCCCCGCCGAGCAGATCGAGCGCCAGCTCGTGCAGTTCATCGCCGGCTTCGCCCCCAGCGCCGCCATCCGCCAGGAGATCATCCGCCGCCTCTCCACCGACAACAGCCCGGACAGCCGCGAGGCCGCCGCCAGGCGCGACGCGCTGGAAGAGCGCCTACGCCGAATGCGCGACCTCTACGAGCTCGGCGACCTCACCCGCCCCGAGTACATCGCCCGCCGCGACGCCATCAACACCGAGCTCACCAACCTCACGCCCAACCCCCTCCCCGACCTCGACCACGCCCGCAAGGTGCTCGCCGACTTCACCCTCTTCTGGCAGAACGAGACCGACCCCGACGCCAGGCGCCACTTCCTGACGCTCATCTTCGACGGCGTATGGCTCGACCAGGACCGCATCGTCGCCGTCCAACCCAAGCCATCCTTCCTGCCCTTCTTCCAGCCCCAGAACCGCTCCCCCAAGCGGAAAAGACCGGGGGTAAACGACGGGAGCGACGGGACTCGAACCCGCGACCTCCGGCGTGACAGGCCGGCGCTCTAACCAGCTGAGCTACGCCCCCGCGTGTGGGCGGGGTTGGTGCTCTCGCTACCCTGCCCGCCCCTCAAGTATGCCAAGCTCGCCCGCCCCTCGCCGAGCCGGCACCGCAATGCCCGTCCCCAAACTGGCCAGCCAGCCAACTTTGGGGTAGGCTGGCGGGCATGCCGATCGAGAGCCCCCCGCCGCTGGCCTCCTACAACCCGTTCGTGGTGCTCGTGCAGGACCTCATGGAAGAGCGCTCCGCCACCGTTCCCTTCCCACCCGGCGACACCACTCCCTCGCTCGCGCGCACCCGGCGCTTCGCCAACGACCCCCTGCCGCTGCTGCTTGACGCCTACGAGCGTCACGGGCCGGTGTTCACGCTGCGGCTCTTCCACGCCAAGTCGGTGTTCTGCCTGGGCCCCGAGGCCAACCACCACATCACGGTGTCCAACGCCTCCAACTTCCTCTGGCGCACCTCCTTCTTTCGCGACCTCATCGGCTTCGCCGGCGACGGGTTGCTCACCACCGACGGGGACTTCCACCGGGCGAGCCGGCGGATCATGCTGCCGGGCTTTCACCACGAGCAGGTGCTCGCGACCCTCGACATCATGCTCGCCGAGATCGAAGCCGCCCTGGGCTCCTTCGCGGCGGGCTCCACCGTGGACCTCTACTCCTGGACCCGCCGCCTGGCCCTGCGGGTGGCCATGCGCGCGCTCTTCGGCCTGGACCCCGACGGAGCGCAGGCGCGGGCGATCGACGCCGCGGAGCTCTTCGAGCAGACCCTCTCCTTCTACGCCCGCGACTACACGCTGCGCATGCTTCGCGGCCCCTTCACCCCCTGGGATCGCCAGCAGAAAGCCACACGCGCGCTCAACCGTCTGATCTACGCCGAGATCGCCCGCCGGCGCGCCTCGGGCAGCGAGGGCCGGGACATCCTCTCGCTACTCATCCAGGCCACCGACGAGCACGGCGCCGCTCTCACCGACGGTCAGATTCGCGACGAGGTGATGACCCTGATGTTCGCCGGCCACGACACCACGACCTCCACCGTGGCCTTCCTCTTCTACGAGCTCGCCCGCAACCCCGAGGTGCTCGCCCGCCTGCGGGCCGAGCAGGAGGAGGTGCTGGGCGGCGAGCCCCCCGCGCCCGAGCAGCTCACGGGCGCCGGCCTGCCCTACCTGGAGATGGTCCTCGATGAGACCCTCCGCCTCTATCCCCCCGCCTGGATCGGCCCCCGCCGCTCGGTGGAGCCCTTCGAGCTCTGCGGTCACACGGTGCCCGGCAGGGCCTTCGTGAACTACTGCTCCTGGGCCTCCCACCACCTGCCCGACGTGTTCCCCGAGCCGGAGGCCTTCCGCCCCGAGCGCTTCTCCCCCGAGGCCAAGGCCGCATTGCCCAAGGGCGCCTACGTGCCCTTCGGCGGGGGCTCGCGCACGTGCATCGGCATGCGCTTCGGCCAGCTGGAGATCCGCGCCATCGCCACCCTCATCCTCTCCCGCTTCACCCTCTCCCTGCCCCGGGACTTCCGCCTTCAGATCCGCCAGATGCCCACCATCAGCCCCAAGCACGGCCTGCCCATGCTCGTCTGCTCCCGCGCCCCAGCTCCCGTGGCCCTCAGCGCAGGCGCGCCCACAT